>JASLBT010000480.1 GCA_030146445.1 Segetibacter sp.
CATTGGTAGCGTGATGAATGGGCCAATACCAACCATGTCGATCATGTTTATAGCAGTAGCCTGTGGAAGGCCCAGCCTTCTTTGCAATGATCCATTCTCCATGAGCAGTTTTTTAACCGGAAGGGTCAAAAGTACTTGTAAATCTTCATTGGGTTTTTAACTACGGTTTTGGCGCAGGTTGCATGATATCAAAAAAATCCAATTGCATTTGCAGCCGTCAGTCTATTTTAAGCGCTTAAGTTTGTACCATGAAAACGCCCTTTATATTGTTGCTAACCTTTGTCGTAAATGCGGTTTGTGGTCAGCAGATGATTCCTCTGTACCAGGGTTCTATTCCCAATGCCAAAGCAAATACGGGTAAAGAAAACATGCTACCAGTCGATAAAGCCAGTGCCTGGGTTAATAAAGTATCCGAACCAACGCTTACTATTTATAGTCCTCCATCCGGCACAGGAAATGGTGCCGCGGTAATCGTGTGCCCGGGTGGAGGATATGCGGGGCTGGCAGTAAAAAAGGAAGGCGAAGACGTAGCCCGGAAATTAAGTGAGTGGGGTTTTACGGCATTTGTGCTAAGATACCGCTTGCCCGAGGATTCATTGATGCTCGATAAAGAAACAGGGCCTCTTCAGGATGCCCAACGTGCCATTCAGCTTGTACGTGAACGGGCAGGGGAGTGGAAGATCGACAAAAATAAGATCGGGATCATGGGCTTTTCAGCCGGCGGGCACCTTGCCGCGACCCTGGGGACCCATTACAAAAAATCACTCATTTCCAATACTCCAAAGGTGGACCTTCGTCCCAATTTTATGATACTCATGTACCCTGTTATCAGTATGACCGATAGCCTTGCACACCGAGGATCAAGAACCAGGCTGTTGGGACAGTCGCCGTCTAAGAAAATGATAACCGCTTACTCAAATGAAATGCAGGTAACGCGACAAACACCGCCAACTTTCCTGGTTCATGCCAAAGATGATAAAACGGTTAAAGTGCAGAATAGCATGATGTTTTTCGAGGCATTACAAAAGAAGAAAGTACCTGCAGAAATGCATTTGTATGAACATGGCGGACATGGGTTCGGGCTTAATAATACGACGAGTCCCGATAAGTGGACAGACTGGCTTAAAGTGTGGTTGCAAAAGTATATTTAGCTGAATGACGGTTTGGGTCAGGAGAGTTTTAAACAGCCGGATAGTAACCTTTACAAAGTCGCAACGCTGTTTGATTAAATCCTTAAGCTTGCTGCTAAAAGAGTTTTTAATAAGTGGGTTGAGCGGATTGATTGTGCCGGGCGTTGTTCCGGGACAGGTTATCTTATTATTGTTACGGGAAGATTTGTTGATGAATTAGGCTAATGTTAGTAGGATGAACCCCAAATCTTTCGTCTGCTTTTTAAAGGAAAAAGAATATCCTGGGCGGTTTCATAACCTTCCTCAGCAACTTGCTCTAACATATAGGTTCTCTTATGCTGTTTTGAAGTCGCATAAAAGATTATCCCGGCTAAAGTTACTGCAGCAACACCCCAAAGTATTCTACTGGACGTTTTCATTCAAAGATTTTGGCGAAGTTAGAAAATAGGGGAACAATATAGTGTTATAGGAGCTGTTAATATAAAATGATCTTTACTGCTAGTTTGTAACCAACAGGAAATCACTTCGTTTCGGCAATAATACGCTCCCCGCAGTCTAAAATTAGGTGATACCTACATTTTGCTTTTTATAATAGCACCCTGCTATCAACTTTGCAGGAAAGCCAGTGTATAATTGGCGAAAATGTAAGTATAAAAGCACATGAAAGTCCTTGCTATTACAATCTAAATTTTCCGGAACCATAATCCCGGTCATGACTGCTGTACCCGGTTGGTAATCCCTCCAATCTTCTGTTATTCAATCGTGGCGATTACGTGAATGCTCAAAGTAAAAACGTCTGGTGGATGTTCCGACGTCCCCCGTTCGCCTTTTTCCGGACGTCAATATAAACCGGGTGAGGACACCAGTACAAAGCGACTTATAAAGACCCCACCAGGAACTACGCTTTGATCAGACACATAACCGCCGCTCCGCGGGCATAGTCCGGCGAAACCACGAAGTTTATATGAACCTGGCAGTATATAACTTGCGGCGTTCTTGCCTGCTGGCTACGCAGTCGGAGACACGACCGGCATGAGCCGCGCACGGAAGGGGTGTCGTACTCTTCTGCTTTCTATTCTTTACAGCGAACATTGGCGACGGAAATAAGCTGCCATCAGCGGCAACACTTTCTTTACGACAAAAGGTTGGGGAAAACACACCATTCAATATTGAATATTAGCGCGGCCCGGTTTTATGATGTTTTGTTTTGATGTGTTGTTTTCCGGGGTGGTGGTTTCGGTGAAACCCGCTAAACGGAAGGCTAAACCACGTTTATGGATCAAACAAGTAATGCTGGCGAATGGCAACGCTTGCAGTTGCTCTCCATCATCGTCAGGTATAAAAATGGTTTATGGAAGTATCAAAGTATAAAGAAAGGTTTCCCGGAGGTTTTCCAAAGTTGTCGCCGACGCAGGTAGATGCGATCGCTAAAGTTGCTCAATGCCGTACTTACGAAGATGGCGAGGTTTTACTAAAGGCGGGTGAAACTGGGTTTAGATTTCATGTCATCCGGAGCGGAAAGATTGAGGTTATAGACCGTTCCGGCGAAAAACCTCAAACCATCCTGGTACACGAACCACTTGAATTTACCGGTGATATCGCAAACTTCTCCGGCAGGGCCTCCAACGTTGATGCCATCGCGAAAGGGCGTGTTGAAGTGTACGAAATATGCAGCGATGAGCTTCACCTGTTGATCAGCGAACAACCGGATTTGAGCGACACAATACTAAATGCTTTTATCACTCGTGGCAATGCATTGCAGGAAACAGACTTTACAGGATTGAGGGTGATAGGTGCACCGGGTTCGCAGGACACGTTCCGGCTTCGCGACTTCCTTTCGAAAAACCGGGTTATTTACACCTGGGTCGATATGGAAACAGATCCCGTCGTTCATACCGTATTTAGGAACTTTGGCGTAAAAGAAAGTGACTCGCCCATGGTCGTGCACGGTAATGAATGGATACTAAGGAATCCTTCGAATACCTTGCTTGCACAGAAGATCGGTCTTAAGCAGGTGTTGCAGGATGAGCCTTACGACCTGGTAATCGTAGGTGGCGGGCCAGCCGGTCTGGCGGCGGCAGTTTATGGGGCTTCTGAGGGCCTGGATACCGTGGTATTGGAAATGACAGCCCCGGGAGGACAAGCCGGAACCAGCTCAAAAATTGAAAACTACCTGGGGTTCCCAACTGGCATTTCAGGCTCTGAACTTGCATCGAGGGCAGCGGTTCAGGCCGAAAAATTTGGTGCGGATTTCAGCGTACCCGCCCGGGTCAGGCAGTTGGCCTTCGAAGATCAGATAAGCGTACTTGAGTTAGAGTCCGGTGAAAAGATCAGGGCCAGGTCGCTTATCATAGCGAGCGGCGCAGAGTACCGCAGGCTAAAGGTGGATGACCTTTCTAAATTTGAAGGCCGCGGAGTGTACTATGCCGCAACAAACATGGAGGCTACCATGTGTGGTAACGACACCGTTGCGGTTGTTGGTGGTGGTAACTCTGCGGGCCAGGCAGCCGTCTTCCTGTCAGGAAAGGTGGGGAAGGTTTACCTGATCATCAGGGGTGAAGAACTGGCGTTAACGATGAGTTATTACCTGAGCCAGCGCATAAACGATTGTGGCAATATTGAGCTACTCAAACATACCGAAATAACTGCCCTCGAAGGAGAAGAGCAACTGGAAAGCATCGGGCTCGTTAACAATCAAACACAAGAGAAAAAAAGGGTGCAGGTGTCAGCGGTTTTCTCATTTATTGGTGCCATACCCCGCACCGAATGGGTTGGCGACGCCATTGATAAAGATGATAAAGGATTTATATTAACAGGTGGACATGTGGCAAGGTCCTCAAAGTGGAACATAGAAAGGGCGCCTTACCTTTTAGAAACAAGCAAGCCTGGTGTTTTTGCCGTAGGAGATGTGCGTAGCGAATCCGTAAAAAGGGTCTCTTCTGCAGTTGGTGAAGGTTCGATGGCAGTTCAGTTTGTACACGAGTTCTTAAAAGAGGCCGGTGCATGATGACCTGATATGGTTGTCACGTTCGTTGAAAGTATGCTAACGTGAACTGCTTCCCCGGCCTGGGCTATGTTGTGGTGATGTCCGTCTGTTGATTACGGCTTTTAAACCAATAATAAAAGGGAACACCTGTAAGCATTAGAACAAGCCCGATGCCGGCTTCACGGGGTCGACTGAAAACAGTGTTAAACACAAGTGCTACACAGAACAAGATCACTATCGCTGGTACAACAGGATATCCCCAAACTTTATAGGGTCGTACAGCATCCGGCATTTTGCGGCGAAGAATAAAGACCCCAAGGGTTGTGGCGCCATAATAAATGAACACGGCGAAAATAATCATGTCTGTCAGCTGGTCAAATGTGCCCGACATTACCAGTAAACAGGCCCATGTGCCCTGGTACACCAGCGAAACTGCTGGTGCGTTTTTCGTATTTAGTTCGGCCACCGATCTAAAAAACAAGCCTTCCTTAGCCATAGCATAATATGGCCGGCAACTCGCAAGAATGGTGGCATTAGTACAACCTAGCGTCGTTAACATGATGAGTATACTAATGAACAACGCGCCATTGCCTCCCCAAAAACTCCGCACCGCCTCCACTGCGGCAATTTGGTTACCCGCCGTATAAATAGCTTGCAATTGGTCTACCGACAATAATGATAGGTAGGTGGTGTTTACCAACAGGTAAAGTGCAATAATGGTGAGCACGCCAATCGTAATCCCACGTGGGATGTTTCGTTTGGCATCCTTTATTTCTCCGCCAATGTAGCCGATCGCTGCCCAGCCCTGGTACCCCCAAAAAGCAGCCAGCATTGCAGTAAACACTGCACTGGCCGATACGGCAGTGTTGTTATCGGTGGGCATTGTGATGCGGGAAAGCTGCGATTGTTCACTGGCAAGTCCGAAGCCGATGATGGTCAAGATGCCGCCGAAAACCAGGATAAGTATAGCGGTACTAACTCCCGCCCCGGTTTTAATACCGCGGGCATTGATCCAGGTCAGCAAAATGATAAGCAGTATAGCAGCGAGTTTTACATTCAGATCGGCAAACGGATAAAAGGTCTCGAACAGGTTGAACCCTGCAAGTGAAGGCAACACCGCTGGCAGATGAACAATATTGTGTAATGACTGCGCAAATACGTACGCCAGTGCCGATATGGCGGCGGTTTGAATAATGGTAAAAAGTGACCAGCCAAACATGAAGGCAAAAAATCGGTTGTAGATCTTTTTATAATAAGCGTATTCGCCACCGGTATCTGCGAGTATCCCTGCAACTTCGGCGTTACACAATGAACCAAATAAACTTATGATACCTGCAAGTATCCAGCAAACCAGTACCCAACCTGAAGAATGAAGTTCTGCAGCCATCGGCGCCACTTTCTTATACACGCCCGAACCGATGATATTACCAATCACAACGACAATAACCAACCTTAAACCCAGAGACTTGCTCAGTTGCCTTGAACTCATAAAATCATTTCGCTGAAGCTAAGAAAAGATACTGTAATTCGACAGCCGGCGAATTACAAGTGCATACAACAGGTTACATTCTATCGCACAGCTATTTTTGCTGGACAGGGCCATTTCTGGAGCTGATGTCTCAGATAGGTATTCAATGATCGTTCACAATACTGGCTTGAAGCCCGGTGAATATGTTTTCCCAGTAAGTCCCGCTTGACAGCATTGGATGACCACGATGGATGATTACCAATGGTGCCGTATGGTGTGCAGCTGGTGGTTAATGGCTATAGGTTAGTGATGCTGTTACCGATACCCGAAATTAAGTTTCACGACTGCCGGTATCATTAAGTGTACACAACTACTGACTTCGGTAAAGTTAAAGGTCAAGCAGAACCTGGTTGAGCTTGAATGAGTGTGAAATTGTCCGGTTTTTTAATGCACCTGGAGAACTAACGATTGCAAGTAATCCCGAAATGTGCTAATCCGGAATACCGGACTATTAAACGGCGCCGGCTGCGAGATTTGCCTCCTTTGATTTGCCTGCACCAGCTTTTTGCCGGCATTTTTGTTCCCAGTCTGAACCGTATATAGCTGTCATTCGATTATTAATATCGTCTGCCCTTGAATATTCCTTTTGTTCCTGCAGACGGTTGTACAATGCGAGGCCTATAAAATGAAAGTCGGAATGCATAATTTCTTCAATCGGAATTTGTTGGCTGAATTCGAAAGCTTGTTGAAGGATCTGCAGGTGTAGCCTCCGGTTTGTATTTTGGGCTAAAGCAGCGGCCTGCTGCCATGCCGCAATTGCTTGCAGGTGTAAGCCGAAAGATGATGCACACAAAGCTTGCTGTTGATACCAGCAAATCGCCTGATCCCCTTTGTTGTTTAGATGGCAGCACGCTGCCAGGTAGCCATAGAATTGCACCATCAATGGTTTACAGGAAATGTCGCCTGACTGATGTCCCCGGCTTGCAAATCGAAGTCCGTTGTTGAGTATTTTTTCAATTTCGTTGTACGGTTTGAAATTAAATAGCATCCCTGCATAGATAATATGTGCAGTTGCGATTGAAGCCATACTGCCGCAGCGGATCTGGTAGTTTATGCATGCTGCCGCTGTCGTTTTTAGCTCATTTGGATTACGGCGCTGTACAGCCGTAGACATCTTAAAGATGAATTGCCGCAGGTGAGTCTCAGGGTTCAACGGGTCACCGGCCAATGCAATTTTTCTGATGGATTCCTCAAGGTGCAGGGTAAGCGAAACCGTTTTAATAATTGGGGAGTCAGATGAAGAAGGCCTGTTTAAAGCTGTGTTATGCCCCTCAATGAAAGCCACTAAAACGATCCCGTCAGGTATCTGCGTTTCATTCATCAGGCGGATCCAGCGTTCAAATGCGCCTGTTGATGAAACCGACACCGGCATAAGTGCCAGAACAAGCGTTCGGTCTTTTAAATAGGTTGTTTTGAAAGTTGAGAGTAAGTCTGCCAGGTCCTTCTCCCTTCCGACGGGTTGAGCATAATACTCGTGGATATTTGTTGATTGAAATAATGGCGCGATGCTTTGTAATCCCGCGAAAGTTTTATCCCTTTCATAAGCTTCAAGCCACGTTGTTGCAACAGCGGCACTAAAAGTATCGGCAGAATGTACAGCTGTAAGTTGAGCCACTATCATTTCAGGCAAGTCTCCGTCTTTCGAGGTTTCGAGCTGCAGAAAACCCTGGTAGAGTCTCACTTCAGCCGGATCAATCAACCATCTCACGACCCGGCAAGCCGGATCGGCAGAGATTTCATTGCGCCAGTGCTGCTGGATTTTTGTGATAAGGTGGGCGATGGGATTATGCTGATGGCTCATCAACTGCAGTTTAAATTTAGCAATCCCCCTTTTACGTTCGCTACTGCTTTGCCGTGCAACTGAACCACAGTACTTTCCAGGTTCAGGTGCGCGTCGCCATTGATGTCTGTTGTTGGTGCCTGCACAGCTATTTTGCCTGAGCTCTTGATCGATACACTTTGCATTCCTCCGATCTCTGCCTTTGCGCCTGAATCGATCTTAACCAGCTGATCAGACGAAATTGAAACGGCCTCGCTCTGTCCAGAGATGGTGACAAGTTTTTTCGCAGCGATGTCAACGGTACCGTCCTTCTTCAGGGTTATCGAACTCTCTCCACAAACAAAAGCGATCGACTCTGAACTGGTGAGTTTCATATTACCAGCTCCATCAAGATAGATGCTGTTGTCGTTGGCATCTTTTATGGTGATGCTGTCGCCATCGAGGCTGATCACACTTCCGGAGAGGGCGGTCAGACTTTTGCTTTTGTTGCCATCTCCGCCGCCACCGGCGGTTTTGCCCTGGAATACGCTACCCAGTACGAATGGACGATCGGGATGATTGTACCGGAAGCACACCATTACCTGGTCACCGATCTCAGGAATAAATACAAAGCCCCTGTTTTTTGCTCCCGACCTGCCCGAGCCCGCATCTGGCGAGAGAACCCTGATCCAATCGGTTAGTTCTCCTGCTTTCTGCCAAAGCATTTGCACACGCACCCTGCCAAGTTTTTCCGGGTCGTCGTTTGCTTTAACGAAAGCTACCTGTGGTTCGCCTACGGGCACCCGAACATTCTTAACAGGTATGGCTGTGATCCCCGCAGGCAGCGCCTCAAAAGTATTGTAGTACTTTCCATTGTCCCCGACGTGGTGTTCGATAGACGTGATCAGATATTTTCCGTATTCTTCCTGGATCATCACGCCATCTTCCAGCTTGGGCACCCTGATGTTCATTTGGATACCTATGTGCAGCTCAGGGTTACTGCTGCTTCCACGAAGCACTTGAAGTTCGGCAGCCATTAAAGCCTTGTGCCGTTCGACAATCTCGTGCAGCTCAATTGTATTATCGGCCCTTTGCGAAATGGGAGCGTTTACCGGATGAGAAAATATCCGCTCCGATGTTTCCAGGAGGAAATTGGCATGATGATATAACCCGTCGATTGTTTGCGGGGACCTTGCGGTAATCACCTTGTCGTCTTTTGAATTGTACGAATAGGAAGTAAAATTCATTGGTGAGATTTGCAACTTCAATTGCAAGCTGGTAATATCTGCGCCATAGACGACCTCGATCGTTTTGGCAGTTTCCGGCTTGCCGAACAACAGCGACCTTCCGTCGTAATAAAACCATTCTGAAAAGGTCGATGAAAGCCTGTTTAAGTATGCAAACAAACTTTCGCGATATAAGCAGCTGTACCTGATCTCCTTTTTATAGCTGGTGTTTATTTCCGTTTGGCAGTCCACGCCTGCCAGTGGTCTGGTAAGGTCCTGCACAATCGTTTTCAGGTCGGTTTTGTAATACGAGGCGAGGTGATCACCACTGTCCAGGATCATAGTGGGGCTATAACCCTGTATTACAAGGTCACCTGTAAAACTGTTTGCCTGCTCCATGCTAATGCCGAAAATAATTCCACGAAAGGCATAGGCAACAACGGTGTCGTCAGCAACCTTTCTGAAACGTATTATCGCCGATTTGCCAATTAGCCTTTGTGCTTTTTGCAGCGAAAATGATTTTTGGTGCTCCAGAACATCATGATTGATCCGGATAGTAAATTCATGGTGGTGATTAAATTGCTGTCGAAGCACAATACTTGTGTAATACTCAATCCTGGTTTGCTCAATCTCAATTTCTGCGAGTATATTATGTTCCATGTTTATGCATTTGAAAACATTAGGAAGTTGTAACTGTGCGGAAGCAGACCATAATTAATACAAGAAATCGCATGAAATGGATTGGATGTACCTTTCGAGACATATAGCATTAACCAGCAATTACGCCGTCGTTATCGATCGCCGCTCTTAAAATCACAAGTACAAGCTATTATGCCAGCTCAGGAGCCGACGATTCCAATAATGGTGTAACAGGAATTGCAGCTTGTGTCAGGGTGACTTTATTCGTTCAACGGACTTTCCGTTACTGCAAGATGATTGCTAGTGCTTGTAGCGGTGCTTGCCTGTAGTTGTAATTAATCAGGTTTCACGTATGAAAAGTTGATGAAGGAGAACGAAAGAAGCCGTTCTAAACTAAATAAGTTTCCCAACCTGTATTTCTACATAAAGCAAAAAATTATGGTTGTAAAACAACAAAGAAAAAGGAGATTGGATTGACTTCCCGAGTGAGGCTGATGGCAGGTAAAAGGTGGATCAAGGAATAATGCCACCTAAAAATTTGATTTGCTTTGATGTATTCCCAGCAATAATTCTGTTGCATTAGTTTCCAGGCCAATCGTTTTTATGTTCAGCATTCCCCACTTTGATCTTCTGTGCAGAAACCGTAAAGTTAATCAGCATCGGTTGCGAGCCAATGATGTCGAAG
>JASLBT010000053.1 GCA_030146445.1 Segetibacter sp.
TTGATTGGTTGATAGGTTAACTTTTGACTTTTTACTTTCGACTTCTTTTCCATTTTACATTATACATTTTGCATTTTTCATTTTGCATTTTGCATTTTGCATCTTTCCACCGCAGAGAAAGGGAGCGGCAGAGGAAACGCAGAGAGGGGGGGAAAGTTGATTGGTTGACTAGTTGATAGGTTGACTCTTGAATCTTTACTTTTGACTTTTTACTTTTTACTTTTACCCCATCTTTCACTAGAACCGGACATTTCCAGCCTGGCTGCTTACGCCTTGTTTGCTGCCGGAGACCGGCGTCAGGTAAAAGCTATAGCGGTATGGTTTCGACGGAATTTGGTACTTCTCCAACGGCGCCGCTACATCGCTCCAACTATCGTTGCCGCCAACACCCATTTGAATAAGGTCGATGTTCAGCGTAATATACCCGGCGTCTTTTAGTTTGTTGGTATGCTTTGCGTTCTCGAGGTTTTCGTCGGTATATGGCCATGCGCTCATGCTGAGCAGGCTATCGGCGACTACCAGCAAACCCGACTTGTTTTTGTCGGCCAACAACATCCAGCGCACGTCGGTACGGTTACCATTCTCCTGCGGCACGGCATAGTTTTCCATGAATTCAGCAATGGGCTGGCTATAGATCGCCGCATCGAAGCCGTAGTTGCGATCAATGTAGTTTTCCAGCTCTCCCCTTCCATACCACGTGATGTTGTCGTACGACCGGTTGATGCCGCATTGCATGCCTACTTTAGGAATGTTTGGCAAACCGGGCAATGGTGCAAGCACATAATCGACCTTTACCACACCATTACCCGCAATTGTATAATTGACCACAACATTCGCACTGTCGTTGATCAGGCTGTAGGTACTCGTGATTTGATGGCTGCCATTTGCACCTGGTTTAGATACGATGTTTTTCAACTGCGGCCGGGCTTCATACCACTGTTTAAGTTTCCTGTTCGACTTCCAGCCGCGGCGATCGTTATCGGTAAGCGGCCGTGTAAAATGGGGCAACAGCGGCTGCAGCAACTGCTGTTTGCCGTTTTGCAGATAAGAACTTAAAGCACCATTGGTTTTGCTGATGCCAATTTCAAAGCCTTTCCCCTGGACAGTATAGCCGGAAGCCGTTTCATTCACCGTTGTTTTTGCTGCAGCAGCCAGGTTGCCCTTCGCGGTTGAAAGTGGGGTTAAAGCAAATTGGTTCGATGCTACTTCAAAGCCTTTGGGTGCCCAGGGCTCATCTTGTTTGAGCATAAAATGTATGTCGGCCAGGTACTCCGCACCTGCTTTCATTTTCGGCAGGTAGCTGCTGATGTTGATGATCGTATCACGACCGGCAGCAAGGGGTATTGCAGGCAGGTTTTTGTTGACAACAACATTACCGTCTTCCCGAACGATCAGCTGCACGGCATAATCGCCAAGTGGTTTTACGGCGTGCCTGTTGGTAATACGAATGGTTCCCTCTTTTGCACTCACCAGTTCACTCTGTGCACCCTGGTAAACGCGTTTGCATTCGAACATTGCTGCCTTCGGACGGCCGTCAGATGCGACAACTCCTTTAATGGTAAAATTGTCGAAATACCGCTCGCCAAAATCACCACCATACGCATAGAACTCCACACCTGCAGAATCTCTCTTTAGTAAACCCTGGTCTTTGAATTCCCAGATCGCCCCGCCGATCACCCTTTTGGTCGACCGGAACAGGTCCCAGAAGTCTTTCATGTTTCCTACCGAGTTACCCATTGCGTGCGCATATTCCACAAAAAATATCGGGCGGTTGTCACCGTTGTTTTGTTCCGCCAAAAGTTTCGGCGTATAATCACTCGGATACATCCTGCTGATGATATCGATATACGGTGCATCCCTTGGGTTCTGTATACGATGTGAGTGATCATTGGATTTCAGGTACCTTGGATCAGATGGGTCCATATACCCTTCCAGCCGCGGATCGCCCATTGCCGGCTCGTAGTGTACGGGCCTGGTGATATCAAATTCGTGTATCCATTCGGCCATCGCAGCATGGTTGGGACCCCTTCCCGATTCGTTACCAAGGCTCCAGATAATGATGCTGGGATGATTTTTATCGCGCATTACCATGCGGTTGCTGCGTTCGAGGTAAGCGGCCGTCCATACCGGGTCGTTACTTAGCTTAGATCCAAGTCCATGTGTTTCAAGGTTTGCTTCGTCAATTACCAGTATGCCAAATTCGTCGCACAAATCGTACAGGTAAGGATCCATTGGGTAATGGCTGGTACGGATACAATTGAAGTTGAAGCGCCTTATTGTTCGCACATCTTCAAGTATGTCTTCCCTGCTTAACGCCTTACCTTTTACAGGATGGTGATCGGGACGGTTTACACCATAGAGGTAAGTTACCTTACCGTTGATCAGGAGTTTGCTGTTGTCTTTTGCGAATTCAATTGTACGGAAGCCGACCTTACAGCTTTTTGCTTCAAGCACATTGCCCGCACTGTCTTCAAGAGAAAGCACAAGCGTATATAAGTTCGGGATCTCATCGCTCCATTTGTCGGGGTTAACCAGTTTCGTTTCGAGCAGGCCAAACTTTACGTTATCCAGTCTTGGATAGATCTCGTTGACGATCGTCTCCACGGAACGCTCCAGCGGCTTATCGAATACATCCCTGTTGCTCCTGTTGTATAGTCTTGCTTTTACTTTGTAGCCGGTCACTTCCTCACCCGTCAGGTTTTCGATACGCGGACGAATACTCAGGACTGCATCTTTATAATCCTTGTCGAGTTTGGCCTGCCAGTGGAAGTCGGCGATGCGCAGTTTTGGTTCCGCAAGCAACAGTACTTCGCGGTGGATACCACTTAGCCGCCAATGATCCTGGTCCTCGAGAAATGATCCGTCGGTCCAGCGAATAACCTGCACCGATACGATGTTTTCACCAGCCTGCAAATAGGGTGTAATGTTGAATTCAGAGGGTAAAAAGCTGTCTTCGGCATAGCCGAGAAACTTACCGTTCAGCCAAACTTTATACCCCGAACTTACCCCGCCGAAGTGCAGGGTGATGTTCATGTTTTTCCAGTCATCCGGGATGGTGAAGGTGCGCTGGTACGAACCAACGCCATTGTAGTCCTGCGGCACGTGTGGCGGGTTCACCGGGCGAAAAGGGTATACCGCACTTTTATAAATGGGCTTGTCATATCCCTTCATCTCCCAGTTCGACGGCACTTCAATTTTCTTCCATCCGGTTACTTTGTTCCGGTAAAAATCTTTTGGTGCATCAGCGGGCTTCATAGCAAACGAAAAATCCCATTGGCCATTTAGCGACAGCATTCGCGACGATTTATCCCTATTGCCTTGTAATGCTTCGTCAACACTTTTAAACGAGTAAGCTGTTGCACGCGATGCATCCCTGTTTATACCGCTGATGGCAGGATTTTCCCACGGCTCAGCGTTGTAAATAGCGGGCACATTCGGAATGGCAGCGGGCGTTTTATCCACCAGCTGAGCATTAACTTCTAAGCAAAAAATCGCAACAAGAATCGAAGGGGTGAATACAATATTTTTCTTCATAATGAAATTACAATTGTTGTTTACCAGCGTACTGGTTACGATGTCTGCAATCGGTACCGGTTGTTTTATGTTCGGTAAATAAGCCCAATCATGGCCAATCACCTGAACTGAGCCCGTCCGAATGCATGCCGGGCGGACGTAGCAACGATGCTTAACCAGGGCTTTGCTGTTTGTCCCCAAAAAAAAGCTGGTGTGCAACCATCCCTGCCATCTGTTGAAAACTGTTGCAGCATAACACAACTGCTATGATAATTTTTTTTGGATACCGGCATTTAAATCTATGGCGACATCCTTGCTACGTCCGCCCGGCATGCCATTCGGACGGGCTCAGTTCAACGGCATACCATTGGTGATCTTCAGTTTGGGTTGCAAAAGATAAAACCAGCTGGCAACGTCTCAACTTGTCAACCAATGAACCTATCAACTTATCAACCTATCAACCAAACAACCAATCAACTTCCCTTAGTCCACCATCGTGTACACCGTCGCTTTAAACTTATCATGTACCTCACCGCGCAAGCCCATTTGCTGAACAAACATGAGGCAGACCAACTTTTCTACCGGATCAACCCAATAAGTAGTTCCAAAATAGCCACCCCACGCAAAAGAACCTTTCGACATTCCAAGCTTTGTAAAGCCCCGCTCCGAAGTAATTTGAAAGCCCAGGCCAAATTTATCAAGTCCTACGTTAAGGTCGCCTATTTGGTTAGTGGTCATCAGTTCAACTGTACGCCTGCTAAGCAAACGTTTATTGTTGTAGGTACCGCCATTCAATAACATCTGTAAAAACACGGCGTAGTCCCGGATAGTGGAACTTAATCCCGCACCACCCGAATAGTACAGGCCACGTGATCTTGGATAGTTGGTACGCTGCCCGGGGTCAGCCTGCAATTTACCACCCACCATTGCATTTACGGGTA
>JASLBT010000016.1 GCA_030146445.1 Segetibacter sp.
TGATAACCTGCCATCCTCTTGCAAGCAGGTTATCAACATAAGCCTGCCCTTCTACCGCAACAAGATTATCGTACATTGCTGTAAGGTTGATATTTCTGCCGTATTGCCCCGGAGCCGTATAAATGCGCGTACCGGCAGAAAAGCCGCCGTTGTTCAAAAGGTTGTTTTTGTCGATCGGGTCAGCTGTATTTTGAACCGTTGTCCTGGCTAAACGTAAATACTGTTCCGCATTTAGATAATCGTAATCCCTCGCCTGTGTTTCCCACGTCGTTCTGTGGTTAAGGGTGATATTCATCCGTGTGTTGAACCTTCCACCTTTTGTTTTAATTACGATCACCCCGTTGGCGCCCCTGGCGCCATAGATCGCTGTGGAAGCCGCATCCTTCATTACCTGGAAGGACTCGATGTTATCCGGATTGATGTCGTTTAACGACCTGAATACCCCATCTACAATTACCAGCGGACTGCTTGCATCTGAAGATCCGACGCTATTACCGTTATTGTTTCCAAGGCCGGAGCCGTAAACATTTGGTTTTGTGCCGCCGCGGATGATAATGTTCGTTGCACCTGCACCGGGCTGCCCGGCAGTTATGGGCACAGATACGCCTGCAATTTTTCCCTGGAGCGCCTGTACGGGGTTAGGATTTGATGTGTTCCGTAGTTCCTCGGTATTTAATTTCGAAATGGCTGCTGTTGTCTTCGCCCGGGTTTGTTGGGTGTAACCGACTACAACGACTTCGTTGAGTGTTTTAGAAGTGTTTTTTAGTGCCACGTCGAGGTTTGTTTGGTTATTCACCGCAACTTCTAAAGTTTCATAACCCAGGTAGGAGAAAACCAATGTTCCACCGGTGGGTACAGCAATCGAATAAGACCCATCTATACCCGTGAGGGTAGACCGGTTGGTATTTTTTACATTTATACTTACTCCCTGTAATGCATTCTTCTCATCCATGGCGGTCACTTTGCCCGAAACTGTTAACCCGGTTGTCTGGCCGTAGCCGCTACTTCCCAGAAAGAGAATTATAAGGAGTAGTGAATAAATTTTCCGTTTCATGATGGCGATTTTTAGCAATATGTTATTAAGGTCTTATGTAGTACATAATAGAAGATGCGAGAATGTTTCCCGGGATTATTGTTGCTCCCTGATAAACGGTTCAGCTGTAATTAACTTGAGATTATGCTTAGCGGACGTGTGATTTTTTGATGAGCGCCAGCCTGTCGAAATGAGGTTTTAGGTGTTCATACATGCCATTACGAAAGTCGTCTTTCGTTCCGGTTTTCAAAATGTTTACCAGGCCGAGGTGTGATACCTTGCCAGAGATAAACTCTTTTTCAAGTCTCACCACGTACTCGAACACCGGCAGCAACATCACCTGGAAACGCTTTAGGGTTTCATTTCCTGCCATCTCATAGAGTTTACCGTGAAAGGCTATCTCGTTTTTTATTCTGAAGGATGGCTTTGCCGTTCTGATTTCGTTTTTGGCAATCGTTTCAAGCTCCTTCACATTCTTCTCCGTAAGCGTTAAAAATAAAATGTCTGCTAGTCCCATTTCCAGAACGAGCCTAAGCTCAAATAGGTCCTGGAGGGTAGGATCGTCCATGATGTTTGGGTCGAGAACCCTTTCAAAGCCGCCCAATACATCAGGCATGGCCAGCACCATACCCCTTTTTTTACGGGTGTCGATCAGGCCGAGCATCCTTAGCCGGCTTAGCGCTTCCCTTAAAACATTTCTGCTGACTCCCAGTGCAGCGGCAAGTTCGATTTCTTTGGGAAGCTGGTCACCGGGTTTAAAGGATTTTAGTTTAAAATATTGACGCAAGCGTATCTCTACGACGTCCGCCATTCTCTCGGAGGAGATCGGCTCTATATCCATCGTTATATCGTTTCCAAAATCCATGATCCACCTGGTTTAAACTTACCACAACAGGTTTTTTCCTCTTAGTGCATCCAATTTGATACACCATACATCCATGTTGCAGCTACGAGTCAAAAGTATATATGTAGTACATAATATCCAAATTTGTGCTGACTTTTTTTATTGTTTGAAGTTTGCGTTCATACATCTTCGCGTTGATTACAATCTTGCGGGTGTGATGCTAAGGAGAACTGAGGTGCAAACGGGTTCTTCCCGGTGGTTCATTTTGAAACAACCATGTAGCGGGTTTGTAGCATTCCTACCACTTCCGCCAGCCTCGAAGCCAGCCATAACAGGGTTGCTATGCAACTAATAAGCGTGTTTGCACGTCATTAATTTTTTTGGACGACGTAGATCATTTTACCAACTGTTGCTGCCATGACCGAATGTTTCTATGAATTAACTAACACGGATATCCAGGCCGTCGCTAAGTTGTCGGAGCTTTATGACAAGCACTCGGCGGCTATATATGGTGTAATATTATCGAGCAAAATTGATCCGGAAAGGGCACAGGCAATCCTGGTACAAGTGTATATTGCAGCATTTCGCGAAATTCGTCTCCGGCAATTTGACTTCAATGCCGAATTTCTGAGTCTTCGCCGCCAAGCATTGAAGCAAATGAAACTTGCGATAACGAGGGCTCCCGGGATATCTGAAGAGAAGAATTCTGACCCTGTGAACAACTCCACATTTACTCTGCTGGTGTGAAATCGCGCAGCGCAGAATTATAATGATGTAAATCTGGTAGGTTCCCCAATCGGCGACCTTCAACTATTCTATTCCCCAGGCTTTCCTGATTGGTTTCATTTGCAATAAAAGGTTCTGGAGAAAGCTGACACTCTTATCAACATGAAACGAGGATTCATTCATTCGCTCATAAGCAGCGGCGACAAGTTCTTGCCTGCACTGCTCATGTAAAACTTTCTGCATCGTAGCTTTTATTGATTCCACGTCCGAGGGGTCAAAGTAAAGGGCAGCGTTTCCCATAATCTCCATATGCCCCTTTAATGCAGTGCAAAGTACAGGACAGCCCAATTTGGCCGCTTCTATTAAAGGGATATTGGTCGGCCCTAAAAACGTAGGCATGATCATCGCGACAGCATTCTTATACAGAGAGTATAGGTCTTTGTAAGTTATAAAGCCAGGGAACAGAACTTTCGAGGTGAGACCAAGGCCGTCTACCAGTTTTTTTATATATTGAAGGTTTCCCTTATCTGAACCGCATAGGACCAATTTTAAGTCATTGCCACCGGGCTCCTTAGATATACTATAGAAAGCTTTTACGAGATTATAATGGTTTTTATGCGCCCAAAACTGAGCCGGGTATAAGAAGAAACTACCTTTTACTAAACCAAGCTTAGAGAGCACTTGTTGCTGTTCTGTGGAAGAAACCTCCTGGTTAACCACTTCACCGCTAAACAGCGGAAGCATTTTTACTTTGGCGGGATTAACAGGATAGTAGTTTAATAGTTCCTCAACCCCCGACTGCGACTCACACAGGATTAGAAAGGCCTTATTCACCATGCTCACATAATAACTTTCCCGTTTCCGGAAATTGGCTTTGTCTGCCACTTCAGGGAAAGGGTACATCGACTTGTGGCCCACGTCCCAGTGGGTGATGATCGCCGGATAATCGATGATATTACTTACTGGTCGTAAGTAATAAACCATATCAATATTTTCCTTCTGAAGTACGGTGATGATGCACTTATTCCTAATTCCATCCATCACATTCATGATGGAGTCACCCAACGAGAGGTAGGTTTTCCTAACCGTTCTATACCATATTCGGTACAATACGTCGAAGCCTGTATAAATAACCGCTGGAATGAACCCTTTTCTAACCAGTATTATCTGCTTGGTATTCGGAAGACTGTCCTTCGCTTTCTTAGAAAATACAATGTTCACTATTTCGATTTCAGGATGAAATGAATAGTGGTTTATTGTATGCAACAAAGTTTGATAATAAGTATATCCGCCACCTTCCGTTGGTACGGCATTGTGATCAACAATAATTCCGATTCTTAACTTATCCATCGACATGTATGTGGTCACCAGATATCCATTGGATATGTGTAGTTTTTTGTTAATCCTTTCTTTAGTGCTGCAAAATAGCCGTTCTACGGAGCCGACAAAAAATTTGAAACTAACTTGCCTGTTTTTCCATTTGGTTGGCCATATCAGTGGCGGCCAGGCGATTTCATGGTTCAGGGACCAGATACCCAGGTGTTTTCCGCGACAGGAATGGTACACACTAAGTTACCGTGAACTGTACTTTATCATTCTGGTCGGTATATGGTCCTTGCTTCACTTCAATCATCTCAGTGGGCTCAAGGAACTCGAAACCATGCCCTCCTGAGGCAAGTAATATCACATCACCTTTACAAATGACGATACTTCTAAGAAAAGCGTGATCGTCATTGTAAAAGTCTACGCGTGCCTTTCCCGACTTTACTATAAGCACTTCCTGAGTAAGATTTACCTTCCTGTCTGCATGCACATGAATATGCGGTTCAACCATATAACCTTTTGGCCTGCTCATGTATGCCAGCTGCTGAGAGAATTCACTTGGAGTAAAAAACTCCAGACCATCCGACTTAAATTCAGCCCTGATGACAATGGCAAAAATCCTTTCATCACATACGATCTTTTCAATCATGTTTCATAAGTATTAACTACTTAATTGCTTTTCGAACTTGTACTTTGATTAGCGTAACTCACCGTAATAACCAGCCCAAAATTTTTCACTTAGGGCGCTTCTAGCAAACCCCTGTTAGTAATCCAGGTAAAGACAGTTGAAACTGGCTTTTGTTGTTGCTTAGACGAGTTCCGAACAACTTTATAAAAGTGTTCAGGTCACTATCCCTTTATAACAACGTTCGTTTTCGATTAAACGTACGCGGGGAAGTGAAAATTCCCCGGTGATCACTGGTTGTCGATCTTTTAAAGAATATGGTTGGATGCGGGTCCGCACCAGTTTTAAGTGCGTGCAATATATCAAAGTTTACTTTCCTGCTTAAAATTATCTGGATTTTAAAGCTTATTTAATTAGTATCTAGCAGCTTACGCACTTATGAAGTAAACCTGCAATTCCGCAAATCATTGGCATCAGATTCGAAGACAGTGGCTGACAGCGTGATCCCCTGCCTGGCTGTTTGCTGTTTTAGCTACTTTAAAAAAGTTAAGCATTAACTAAGTTAAGAGCGTAGTACCCCAGGGTGATGTTAGCCGAATTGCTGGAAATAATCGCGATCAGATAAGCAACCGGCAGTATAAAACCATCAATCGTTTTCAGGGCACAATGCAGTCACCGGAAACCCTGCGACTGTTTAAAGCTTCAATGGTGTGGGAAGAGATGAAAACGATATCGCTTTGTCGCGGAGTAAACTTGGGA
>JASLBT010000017.1 GCA_030146445.1 Segetibacter sp.
AAAGCAACGTTCAGCCGCGGTGAAAGACTTACTCGTTAAAGAGTTTGGAATAGAAGAAGGTAGATTACAAACCGATGGAAAAGGTGCCTCACAGCCGGTTGCCGACAACAAGACAAAAGAAGGCAAAGCACAGAACAGAAGGGTTGAATTTTTGAAGCTGTGATGCGAGAGCGAGATGCAAAATAAAAGTGTAAAAAACCAGAGTGTCAAAAGAAAAAGGCTGGAAGTTAGACCGCGAAAGTTCTTTTTGTAGCAAGTACCACAATTACCATTCAGCACTTAAGATTGTGGCCCCTCAACGATATGCGGTACAGTGAGCGACACCCCCGTCGGAACCGGTTTCATCCGGGCGGGCGTCCGGCTGCGCAGCGGGCGGGAAACCGGAGCCAAAATAAAATACAACTGTTAGTCACCAAAAGATACCAACACCATTCAGCGTTTTCATCTCGTTTTGCATCACTCGTATTTTAAGGCCTGAACTCAATTACTGTTTTCTATTTATAAATCATTCTTAACCACAACGCTTAACTCATAACTCAACAAAAACTCCACGATAGTATCCCCTCTCTTCTCTCCCTTAAAAAACAAAGCCGGCGCAACAAACGCCGGCTTCTTTTATAGTTTGAAACCAAACTTAATCACCCATCGCCGAAATTCACTCGTACGTTCCTCCCTTGTCTCCCTGGGGATGGATCTAACCGGCACAAAGCGGTTGCTGATCACGTTATCCTTTATTCTTTTATAACTATAACCTATGCTGAACAACAGATCCCATTGTTGTTTCACCGGCAGGTAATACCCTACTCCACCCTCGTAAAATAATCCAGGTTTTGCATCAGGGAAACCTTGTATTTCATCTTGTATATGGTTCAACCATTGAAAATTTACCCCGGCATCGGCGTACACGAATGGCTTGTTTCCCGACGCCTTAAAGTGGTGACGGATATCTAAAAATAGTGGTACCGATCTTTGTCCGTAAAAATCAATACCTGTTCCTATACCTGCCTGCCACTTGTTTAGCCTTACACCATTGATCGTTTGTATAGTTGCTGACTCCCTTCCACCTACCAGCAAACCGACCTGGTTAACTGATGCGAAGGATACTTTAGCAGGCTGCTTTTGCGACTGCGACAGGGCCGGCGAAAGTAAAAACAGTACGGCACAGGTGCCCGTTATGCGATTAAACATGATGACACTATTGATAGGTGATCTTACTAAGAAGTTTGAGGTCGGATGGCCCGGTATAACTGTATTGGTATAAGCCGTCCTTTGCTACTACAATGGCATGTCCGTTGAAGCTAATCACATCGTAGGTATCGATACCCGCAATAGTTTGTTCCAGCTTTAGTGCATTGATGTCGGTAGCATCGAAGACTTTCAGGCCGGCCTTACCATCGCAAATGATCAGCACATTACCATCTTTGGAAAGACCAAAAGGGTTGGTAAGCGGATAGCTTTTTACGAGCTTTGGACTCATCAGGTTTTGTATGTTCACTACATCAAGTTGGTTAGTAAAGCCTGCACACGTATTGCCTGAGCGCAGCGTTACAAACGCATAGTTATCTTCGGCAATAACCGGGTCGCAGGTTCGTGCGTGGGTAAATGTACCCAGGGCATTAGGTTGCGCAGGATTAATTGTACCATAGATAAACATGCCGGTAGTAGAACCAATAAACAAGGTGTTTTTAAAAGGATAAATGGTCTCTATACCCCAGCTGAGATTAACCTTACTGGAGAATACCGGCTCTTGCGGTTGTGAAATATTAAACGAGTTGAGTACGTTATCAGTAACAGTATACAGGTAGTTGTTCAATATGGTAAAGCGCGCCATCGAACCACCCACGCCTTTGGGTGCTGGTGCCGAACTGGACGAAGAAAATGAACCACTCACGGCAAGCATATCGAACCGCCCGTTGCGCCATGTGCCCGCACTACAATCAACAGTTACCATGGTATCTTTAGCAACCCAGTCAACAATTACCTTCCCGGTGTCGGAGATGAACCCACCTGAGTAGCGGCGAAACGGGAAAGCGTCTTCGATGATCTTCTTAACTCCAACCTGTTGCGGGTCACTGATATCGAGCGTAACGAGATCGGTATAAAGGTCAGCATACAACGTGGTGCCCTTAACAGCAAGGTCCATGTTACCCGGTATGTCGATGAAGTATTTGTTTATTGGAGCCCCAGGATTACTGTTGTCGATTACGTGGATGCCCTTATCCACTTCATTCAAAAAAATGTAGTTGCCAAATACAAACAACTTACCGGGAGACTTGATTTCCCGGGCAGCGTTGCTTTTGATGTTCGCCCTTACCTCGGCCGAGGTTTTATAAACCGGGTAATACAAGGTGTATTTCTGCGTACAGGTATCCTTAAGACAACCGGGCAGTACACTGGTGAAAAGCACAACAGCAAAATAAAACTTCAGCTGGTAAAAAATCTTTTTCATACGTTATGATTGAGTATTCGTTTAAAATGATAACCCTGTTTTTATGCCCAGGAAAAATAAATGCTCTTTTGTGTTCGTTTGCGGGCGGGTAAGGTTCGATAATCCGTAATGCATCACGGGACCTACATTTAGCTTTATCGATTTGCCGGTGATTACCGGGTAATGAACACTCGCCTGGAGCAACAGCTGAAACTTTTTAAACTGCTCATCTTCACGATAAAAACTCCGCTGTGTGCGGTTGAAGTAAATGGCTTTTGAGCCAACCAGGTAAGCCGGGCTGATACCCATACCCAATTGTAAAGGCCGCTCTCTGTTACGGTTTAGCCGGTATAAAACTTCTACCGGCAGCGACAGCAAATGATAATGGTTGCCAACGGTAGTAGATTGTCCAGGACGATAATACGAATACACGACCCTAGAGTTATTCAACAAAAAGTCACTTACATTAGCAATTGAGTCTTTACGATCCCCTACAGTTGTGCTCACTGCGTAATAGTGGTAACTTACTCCAACGGCTATATTCAACCTTTGCGACAAAGCTTTCTCGAAAGCAACTCCAACGCCACCCGAAATTTTTGGACGGTATTCAATTTTTTGGACGACTGTTGAGGGCGAATTACCAGAGTTTGCACTTGGCGATTGCATATCCTGCCTTAACAGTTGACCGCTCGTTAACGCCACTCCATTCACATTATTACTAAAGCCTGAGAACACCTCTACACGTGTTTTCCACCTGTTGTTCTTTATCAACTTGTCGTTGACTGCCCTTCGTGTGTCATCCCCGGAAAAGGTAGTGTCACTCGTGATCAACGGTTTAGCCGGTGTATTCAAAGTAACAACGGGGTCCTCACCTTTGGCGGTAGCGTCACGCTTCTCAACCCACGCACCAGCAGCCGTTATTTTGTTTGCTGCGACATCTGTCGTAGTACGGGGGGCGTTGGCGGGAATATTTTTTTCGGTCTTTACCTGGGCCGCTTCAATCTCACTTTGGGGGATGGAGGCAAGAGGTTTATCCTGCGGGGCAGTAACGGGCAAGTTTGCTTTTGCGGCATTAGTGCCTTCCGGGTTAATGTTTGTTCGCCGCACCCCGGTCAGTAAAACATCATCATTCAAATGAGTTGGTTCAGGTGTGGCAGCGTTTGGAGTGAATACTTCGCGTTTGGTATCTTGCTTAACCCCGGGGGTAACAGATGCGCTACCTGGAGCTATTGTCTTTTTTGTAGTTGATGTGGCAGGTTGGGGTTGTTGTTGATTGTTTTTTATGCTAATACCCGTTTCTTTCGGGGCTTCAGTATGGCGGAAGGTGCCGGTTTGATATTGCCAGAGTCCTGCCCCTGCGGTAACCAGCAGGAGTGCCGAAAAAAACCAGGTAAAAAACCGCCTCCGTCTTTTTTCCTTTCCTATTCTTGCAGCAACGTGCTGCCATACTTCCTCGCCCGGAACAACCTTAAATTGATCCAACTCGGCTTGTACGCGCTTTTCAAAATCATTTGTTTGCATAAACCCTGTTTTTATTCCCTGCAGTATTGTTTATCCAACTGATTAACAAATTTCTTGCGCGCATATACTGCGATCGCGAGGTGTTCTCACTGATCCCCAGCATCGCACCAATCTCTACGTGCGTATAACCCTCTACTGCATATAAATTGAAAATGGTTTGGTAGCCCGTTGGCAGTTGGCGAATGAGCTCCGCCAATTCTTTTACATTCAGTTGCGTCTCGGTATCATTATGCGCAACTACGTGCAGGTCGGTTTTATCGAATAATAAATCGTTCTGGTATCTTTTACTTTGCTTTAAGTAGTTGAGCGCGGTATTTACCATGATCTTCCTTATCCACGCCCCGAGCTCCGCCTCCCTTTTGTATTGGTGCAGAAAACGAAAAACCTTTACGAAACCATCCTGCAGGATGTCTTCGGCGTCCTGTGTACTCTTTGTATACCGATAGCATACACCAAGCATCAATGGGGCAAACGTTTCGTAAAGTTCACGTTGTGCTTTGGGCTTTCCTTTCAAACAGTCCCTGACAAGTTGATAATGATCGGCCATAAGTAGCGTTCGGAAAGTTTGACATTGCAATATTTAGTTCCGTTGCTCCGCTGTATTAAATTATTTAAACTTAAATTTCTGGTCGCGATAGCAGGTATTGAGGCATAATGTGATTGAGAAAGCCCTTTGTTAAAAACAGGTCAGCATCAGCTGGTGTGCTGATGGGAACGAGTATAAATGCTTTACCGAAATGGCTTCCGGCTGGGGTAATGGGATTGCAAGAAAGTAAAACCGCGTTTGACAGGAACTTATTCGGGACTTTAAAATTATCGATGCAGCCATTGCAGTGGACGTATGGTCTTAAATCGCACCCGTTGAATAAACAGCCTGGCAGTTCACTGCAATACTTGAACAGCCGTCACCTCGCACGGTAAACGGCTAAACCGGCGCCATTAAACCTTGCAAAGCGATGTTCATGCATTCATCACATTGCCGTTTAACAGCTGATAAAAAATATTACATTAGGACGTTCTTTCAAATTGCTGATCACCTAAACCCTAAATGCTTAAAACATGAGCAAACCCAACAAAAACCGGTGGAGGCTCCTCGTATTAGCTTCCTTCCTGGTTGCTTCAATTAACACGGTTATTGCACAGGCCGTAATCTCCGGCAAAATCACCGACGACAAGAGCAACCCTGTAGCCGGGGCAACTGTGCTGGTAAAAAATACAACCACTGGAACCACATCTACAGCAGACGGCACTTACCAGCTTACCGCTTCCCTAAAAAACGGAACCTACACACTGCAATTTTCATCAGTTGGTTATAAGCTGCAGGAAAAAACGCTCACCATCACCGGCGCACAGCGTTATACCGTCGACATGGTACTGCCGGAAGACATTACCGGCCTGGACGAAGTAGTGGTAACCGGAACTTCCGCAGGAACAACACGCCGCCAGCTGGGCAGCTATATCAGCACCGTAAAAGCAGAAGACCTTACAAAAGGTGCAACCGGCAATGTGCTGGCTGCACTTCAGGGAAAAACAGCAGGTGCCCAGATCATTCAAAACTCGGGGGATCCCGCCGGCGGCATGTCTGTAAGGCTCCGCGGGATAAGCTCTATCTCATCTTCATCGGAGCCCCTCTACATTGTCGACGGGGTGATCATTAACAATGCCACCAACCGGGTTACCAACACGCAAAACACCTACGATGGCAACAACTTTATTGGAACCGTTGGGCAGAACCGGCTGGTGGATATCAATCCTGCCGACATCGAGCGCGTGGAAGTACTAAACGGTGCAGCCGCTGCGGCAGTTTATGGAAGTCGGGCAAATGCGGGTGTAGTTCAGATCTTTACAAAACGGGGCGTCAGTGGTGCGCCCAGCCTGAGTTTTACAACCAGTTTTATGGTAAGCAGCTTAAGAAAAAAGCTCGACGTAAACCAGTCGCCTACGAAATTTGGTCCGCCATCGCTTACGCAAGACGTGATTTCCACTGGCAGAAAAGAGTTGAGCCCCGGCGTGTTTGGCGACACTTTACCCACACTGGTAACGCCGACAAACCGGTACGATTACCAGGATTATATTTTCAGAACGGCGTTGGGAACCGATAATAATCTATCCGTTTCCGGCGGGACCGAAAAAACAAAATACTTTGCTTCCGCCTCGTTTTTTAAAAACCAGGGTATTATCCGCAACTCCGATTTCCAACGCTATAGCTTCAGGGTTAATATCGATCAAACGCTAACCAGCTGGGCAACTTTTAACCTGGGCCTTAACTATGTCAACAGCACAGCTAATGAAAAGCCGGATGGGAACTCCTTCTTTTCACCGATGAATTCGGTTACGATTATTGGCAACATGCACGACATCTTTGCAAGAGATGCCAATGGAAACCTGATGGCTGTAGGAGAACGTGGCCGCGTAAACCCGGTATCTGTGATTGAAGACTTCAAACAGCGGCAAAATACCAGCAGGATTATCACGAATGCCGGCGTTAAACTTAAGCCTTTTAAAAACTTTACGGTCG
>JASLBT010000179.1 GCA_030146445.1 Segetibacter sp.
CGGTCATATGATACAGTGTCCGAACCTGGGTTGTATTCGCGTATGCAGAAGCGCCTATAGACTTAAGGGCAACGTCGTAAGCTTCTTTTGAATACTTTTCAGTTCCCCGGAACATTACGTGTTCAAAAAAGTGCGCGAACCCTGTTTTGCCCGGCTCCACTTCTTCGCGTGCACCTGCACGCACTACGATATACAGCGATGCAAGGCCGGGACTATTAAATGGCACCGTTACCACGTTCAATCCGTTTGCCAGCTTTTTTTGCTGAATGGGAAACGGAAGAATCTTTTTTGAAGCCGATCCCTGGCTAAATGCCGTACTGCCACTTATGGATAACAATAGCAGCAACATCAAAAATTGTTTTTTCATAAACACCATAGATAAGATTAAATCAATGTTTAAAAGCAGCGGTCAATTTAGCAAATATCACGGGTAGCAGATGCCGTGCAGCAAAGATTTGCTTAAGTATAACCAATACATCCGGCGCCTAAGATTTTGATTGCAACCCGTGTTTATGGAAACGATACGGGGGCGTAGAAATTTCATCGAGGTTATTGCGTAACCAAATGGTTTAACTTACATTTGTAACCAAACGGTTACATTAATTACTTTATGCGAAGAGACGTTTTCCAGGCGATTGCGGATCCGACGCGCCGCCAGATCATCCACCTGCTTGCTGGCCAGTCGCTAAACCTCAATGCAGTAGCAGAAAGATTCGATATCAGCCGACCGGCTATCTCGAAGCACATCAAAATTTTAAAGGAATGTGGGCTCATCACCATCAAAACCCAGGGCAGGGAAAGGTATTGCGAAGCGAGCCTGCAGTCGCTCTCTCACGTTTCTGACTGGATTGACCAGTACAAAGTTTTCTGGAACGATAAATTAGATGCCCTGGGTAAATTCCTGGAATCGATGCCCGCTTCTGGCGCGAAGCCCACACCCGCAAAGCAGCCGAGGTCAAAATAATAACCTTATTTCTTTACCTATAAAAGCAGGAAGATGAATAACGAACCATTTGTAATTGAAAGAACATACCAGGCACCCATCAGCAAAGTATGGGAAGCTATCAGCAATAAAGAGCAGATGAAGCAATGGTATTTCGACCTTGCCGAATTTAAACCGGAGGTTGGTTTTGAATTCAGCTTTGAAGGAGGGCCCGAAGACAGGCAGTATTTACACGTCTGTAAGGTTACGGAAGTGATTCCGGGTAAAAAGCTTTCGTATACCTGGCGGTACGAAGGTTATGAGGGGAACTCACTCGTTACCTGGGAACTTTTCGACGACGCAGGAGCGACCCGATTGAAACTTACCCATGCAGGCCTCGACACCTTCCCGGCAAATCCTGATTTTGCGAAAACAAACTTTGTGCAGGGTTGGACAGATTTGGTCGGAACGTTACTGAAAGGCTACCTTGAAAACGACCAAAAGACAAGTGGAGTTTAGTCGGGCATCCGGGGCGAGGAACCAAAGTAAATGACGATTGAAAAGGTTTTAACCAGGTGATTGGGGTGACGAATGTAAGTGCTGCCAACTTGTTCCCCCATCCGAATTACTGCAGACGGCCCGGCCTCCTAGGTTGGATTCAATACGTTCACTTAACAGCAAATATTGGAAACGTGCTGAGGATTTCTATGAACATCGTGTGCCTGCCACCAACTGGCTGCTGCGTCACTCCGTTGTACGGCAAATAATTCTACTCACGGGATTTTCGACCGGAGGTTAAGTAAACGAAATTGCATATTAATAGCTCAAAAGTAATCTCGACCTAACTAGGGGTTGATCTACTTTGTGGTAAGATCCCCCCCGGGCTGGAGAAAGCGCGTAGATTAGCAAAAAAATCGGATGCGTTACCTGAAGTGGCTTTTGCTTGCTGTTGCGGCTATGGCAGGCGTTTACCTGTTTGGACCTCAGCCTTCTGAGCCATTGTACAATAAAGCTTTACCAACTGTTCCGGCGGAGGCGCATCAACTTGAGCAATATGTACAAAAACTGGAGAGCGGCAGGAAGCTTAAGGCTGGCAATAATGCCATGATTGTTTGGTACGACAGCCTGCGCCGGAAAACGCCGTTTGCTATCGTATACTTACATGGTTTTAGTGCAAGCAGGGAAGAAGGCCATCCTGTGCATTCAAATGTTGCAAAAAAGTTTGGCTGTAATCTATACCTGAGCCGGTTATCGGAACATGGGATTGACACCGCCGAAGCGATGATCAACCTGACTGCTGATGGATTGTGGGAAAGCGCAAAACAGGCCCTCACCATCGGCCGGCAGATGGGTGAAAAGGTGATCGTTATGGGAACTTCCACCGGCGGAAGCCTTGCGCTGCAACTGGCCGCCAATTATCCCGACATCGCGGCGCTCGTACTGATGTCGCCAAATATCGAGATCAACAACTCAAAAGCACGCATATTGAACGATCCCTGGGGGCTGCAGATTGCCCGAATGGTCACCGGTTCGGATTACAATTATGCAAGAAATAAAACCAGCCAGTATAAAAAATTCTGGTACTACCAATACCGGCTGGAGTCTGCTGTTCAGTTGCAGGAGTACCTTGAAACGGCAATGACCAAAGAAACTTTCTCTGCCGTGCGTCAACCCGTACTTTCGTTGTACTATTACAAAGACAGCACACACCAGGACCCTGTTGTAAAAGTTTCTGCGATCAGGGAAATGATGAAGGAGCTTGGCACTCCCGCCGGTCTGAAACAAGAGATGTCAATACCCACGGCGGCAAACCATGTGCTTGGCTCACATGTGCTCTCCCAGGATATTCCGGCTGTGGAGAATGCAATCAATAATTTCCTCGAAAAGGTTGTGGGCCTGGTTCCAAAGAACTAACTTGTTGAAGCGACCCTTGTGCCCGTTCAGGACAACGGCCTTTGTTTGGTAATCCTGCTGACCAGGCGAAAAGCCGACCAAAGCACTACAGTAGCCGTGAGTGACCCGTCAGCCAATTTGGGGCAGGCTCAACAATCTCGGGGGCAAATACTTCTGCCGGTCCTACAAATTTCCCTCAACTTTTCAACGCTGCTTCTTTTCCAGGATGCCCGTTCGTACCTTCGCCTGATGCGGGATTATCTAAGTGAATTAAACGAAATGCAGCGCGAAGCCGTGATGCATAAAGACGGCCCCATTATCATTGTGGCGGGGGCCGGAAGTGGCAAAACCAAGGTGCTTACCACCCGGATAGCCCACCTCATGAGTGCACATGGAATTGATGCATTCAACATACTTGCGCTGACCTTTACCAACAAAGCCGCCGCCGAAATGAAGGAGCGGGTGGAAAAAATCCTGGGAAACTCGGAAGCCAGGAACCTGTACATCGGCACCTTTCACAGCGTATTTGCACGCATTCTCAGGGTAGAGGCTCCGAAGATGGGCTACCCCAACAACTTCACGATCTACGATACCGACGATAGCCGGAGTGTGTTGAAAACGGTGATCAACGAACTTAACCTCGACGATAAACACTACAAACCCAGCGTGGTGCACAACCGCATATCGAGCGCAAAAAATGCACTCGTTGGTCCCGCAGACTACGAACACGACTACCACATTTCGCAGGAAGATACCCGCAGCAATCGCCCGATGATCGGCGAGATCTATAAACGTTATGCGGCACGATGCTTTAAAAACGGCGCTATGGATTTCGACGACCTGCTGTTTAAGTTCTACGAACTCCTGCGGGATTTTCCGGAAGTGCTGCACAAATACCAGCACAAGTTCCGGTACGTTATGATCGACGAGTACCAGGATACAAATGGGGCGCAATACCAGGTGATTAAGCTCCTGGCTGCCGTGCACGAAAATATCGCGGTTGTGGGCGACGACGCGCAAAGCATATATAGTTTCCGTGGCGCAACCATCGAAAACATCCTTCAGTTTCAGAAAGACTACGACGACGTGAAAGTGGTGAAGCTGGAACAAAACTACCGCAGCACCCAGAACATTTTGAACGTTGCCAACGAGGTGATTAAAAATAACAAGGGGCAAATACCTAAAAACCTTTGGACAGACAACAATGCCGGCGAAAAGATCAGGCTGGTGAGAACGGTTACCGACAATGACGAAGGCAAGTTTGTTGCCGATACCATCCAGGAACAAAAGCTCCGAAATCACTACTTCAACAGGGACTTCGCGATCCTATATCGCACCAACGCCCAGAGCCGTTCTTTTGAAGAGAGCCTCCGGCGCATGGGTATCGCCTACCGTATATATGGCGGCGTGAGTTTCTACCAGCGCAAGGAGATCAAAGATATCCTGGCCTACCTGCGCGTTATTGTAAACCCCAACGACGAAGAGGCACTTAAGCGTATTATCAATTACCCCATTCGCGGCATCGGCAAAACAACGATCGAAAAATCGGTTACGATAGCAAACGATAAAAAAATAAGCATGTGGCAGGTACTTGAAACTGCCGGCCAGCATGGCTTTAAAGGCGCCACACTGGAAGCGATCGGCAACTTTGTGGTAATGATAAAATATTTCCAAAGCCTGCTGACCGATAAAAATGCTTATGACGTAGCCGTTCAGGTGGGCAAACACACCAATATTGTAAAAGAGCTTTTTAACGACAAAACCACGGAGGGACTTGCACGCTACGAAAACATACAGGAGTTGCTGAACTCCATAAAAGAATGGACCGAAAGCCCGAGTAACGACGATGGCGAACTTGGTGAGAAAAATCTCGGAAGCTACCTGCAACAAATTACCCTGCTTACCGATGCCGACGACGACAAGGAAAACAGCGACGTCGTTAAGCTGATGACCATTCACGCCGCCAAAGGCCTTGAGTTTGCCTGCGTATTTGTGGGCGGCATCGAAGAAACGCTTTTCCCCAATGGGATGGCGATCAATACCCGCGAAGAGCTCGAAGAAGAGCGCAGGTTGTTTTACGTTGCGGTTACACGGGCGAAGAAGCATTTATGGCTCACTTACGCCAATACGCGCTACCGGTTCGGCCAGCTGGTGCAAAACGAACCCAGCAGGTTTATTGAGGAAATGCCCGCGGAATACATCGACAGAAGTTTTTCTGGTGGCGGTGCCCGGAACCAAAGCAATGGTTTTGCCCAGGGAACTGCATTCGAGCGTATGAACAGGGGTTTTGCAGAGCCTGGGTGGAAGAGCAATGGCGCTAAGGTTGCCGAAAAGTATGGTCCTCCACCTTCCCAAAAGCCTTCGTACATGCCTGCTGCGGCTCCTACCCCTAAGGTGGTTACACACGTACCAAGTTCCGACTTTGTGGCAAGCGATACCTCCGGTTTACAGCCCGGGCAAAAAGTGGAGCACCAGAAGTTTGGGTTCGGATCGGTACTAAAAATGGAAGGATCGGCACACAACCCGATCGCAACGGTTAAATTTGAACACAACGGCGAAAAAAAGATCATGTTGAATTACGCCAAACTCAGGATAGTGGAATAAGGGTGGAGTTGTTGATCGTTTCAGAGGCGAATAGATCACCGGATACTTTATACAAGCGCTGCGGATTACGTAGCGCTTTTCTTTGTATTCGCCGGTACCAAGCCACACACACGAAAGGAGGCGAATTCAACGGCTGCGGTAACACTTTACTGGTCATTGTTGTAGTATGCCCCAACCCGATGGCGGCCGGGCACGCTTACTGTTGATCCAGCATCAACCGCTAACATCGGCATGATAACAATGAGGTTTGCACTCCTACTTTCATCATGCACCTCGCTCGGCAATTTTAACGTTCCGGAAAGTGGAAGAAAACACTCGTGACCCGCGGCAGTACCAGGAAAGTTCGGGTTGATTTTACGATCAAAATCCCGGCTGGGTAAGGTTTTCGCGACCCCGCAAGTGAAGTACTGTGATCTGCTGGTGTAATGTGCCTTGAATTTCTTAACCAATCACAAAATCATGTATCGTGTATTATGACCGGTATTTGCTATTTTTGTAATGCAGTTAAATGATTTTTTTATGATTAAAACAGGAAACCCGGTGATAAGCATATATACTGAAATGACGCCAAACCCAGAGACAATGAAGTTTGTTGCGAATAAGCTGCTTTATCCTGGTAAAAGCATTGACTTCCCTGATGAAAGCACAGCTGCTCCTTCACCGCTCGCAACTGAATTATTTAGTTTTCCATTTATAAAGAGCGTATTTATCGCAAGTAACTTTGTTACGCTTACCAAGACGGCCGACACTGATGATTGGCAGGATGTAATTCCTACGATCAAGCAGTTCTTAAAAGACTACCTCGAAAATGGTGGTCCGGTGATCAACGAGGAACAAATTGTTGTTACAAAGGCCGACGGTGGCAACGTCGTGAACGCCGATGACGATGATGTAGTTAAGCGTATAAAAGAGCTCCTGGAAAACTATGTGAAGCCTGCTGTTGAAATGGACGGTGGTGCGATCCAGTTTAAAAGCTACGATGATGGTGTGGTAAACCTGATGTTACAGGGAAGCTGCAGTGGTTGCCCTTCGAGCATGATCACGTTAAAAGCTGGTATCGAAGGCATGATGAAACGTATGATCCCGGAAGTAAAAGAAGTTGTAGCAGAAGCAGAGTAATTGTTTGTGATGTTTACTATAACGGAAGCGCCTCCAAAAGGAGACGCTTCCGTTATAGTAAAC
>JASLBT010000193.1 GCA_030146445.1 Segetibacter sp.
GTTGTCGTAACTGAAAAAATGGTTACGGCCTTTTGATTGTAAGAAGTCTTGTGCAAGTATTACTTCGGGATTGCCTTGTTTCTTTGTCAACACCTCGAAGAAGTTTTCACCCGCATTTGGATTTCCTTTATATAAAGCGTAAGGTCCGCTGATGACTTCTTTTGCTGCGTCAAGCGATTTTTGGTAATAGTCGGTTGCCCTTGCAGCAGGAATGCCTACTTCACCTCCCGGCGTACTAATCGGCGCGGGTAGAAGGTTGTTGTACCTGGCAATTGATCCGGCATACAACATTGCCCTGCACTTTAAAGCAGCTACGGTATACCTATTCGCGCGTGTATTACTTCCATTATTTCCAATTAGCGGTTTAATGGCATCAAGTTCACTCGCAATAAAATCGTACACGTCGGCTTCTTTATCCCTTGGTTTCCTCAAGGCAGCTACGTCGTTCTTTTCGTCAACCAAGAGTTGGGTGGTAACAATGGGTACCCCGCCCATTCTTTTTACCATTTCGAAGTAGTGATAAGCACGGAGAAACCTTAGCTCAGCATTAAATTGCCCTTTTTCGGCGGCAGTCAGGTCTGTTCCAAACTTCTCCATGTTTTCAAGGGCAAGGTTGATGTCACGAACAAAATCGTAGTCCCACATGGTCCAGCGGTTGGTACCATAGGAGATGATGTTGTTCCGGGCTTCATCGCCGGCGTTACCTCCGCCGGACCAAACAGCATCGTCGTACGACGTATGCTCCCGCCACCTGTCAGTAAGGGAAGCGTCAACCGGTAAACGATCGTAAAAATTAGCCAGCAAACCGGTAATCAGTTTTGGATCATTCATTACCTGCTCGTTAACCAAAACGGTCTGAGATTCTCGCTCCAGCCAGTCCTTTTTCTTACAGGAAAACATTGAAAGGATGACCAGACAACAGATATTATATTTCAGAAAAGATTTCATATGGTTGTCTAATTAAAGATTTAAGTTGAAGCCAAAGGTGTAGATACGCTGTTGCGGGTACTGCAGGGCGTTTCCAGCACTGATTTCAGGATCGATTTCGAACTCCCGCATATTGTCTAAAGAGAACAGGTTTGAGCCCTGGACATATACCCTAAGGGAACCAACTCCGAACCTTGACAATAAGCTCTTTGGAAAATCGTAGCCGAGCTGGAGGTTACGCAAGCGCACGTAACGAACGTTGGTGATCCAGAAGTCGTTGCGATTTCTAAAGTTCACGTGGTTTGGATCATCTTTCCTGACTGCGGGATAAGTTCCCGGGATCCAGGCGCTGTTAGGATCAAATGGATCTGTTCTGCGCCATGCATCGCTGATGAGGTAACCAACACCCGCACCATTGTTTTGGAAAGGAATTTGGGCCTCAAACGCCCGCTGGTAAGTTTGCATTGTTGCCCCTGCAAAGTCGATCGCAAGTGTTATCCCCCTATATCGGAAGTTGGAGTTGACACCAAAGCTCATGTAGGGTTGTGCACCCTGGGCATAACCTATGGGTCGCTCATCAAGATAGTTGATGGTGCCGTCCCCATTTGCGTCCTCGAAAATGAGATCTCCCGGCAACTGCGTCCTGTTACCTTGTCCATCATTATTAACCTTATAGTCGTCGATCTCCTCCTGGGATTGGAAACGGCCAATCACATGATAGCCGAAGTTGACATCTGACCAACGATCTTCCCGCGAGTCCCGCCACTCCTGGAAAGAATTACCAAACCTGGGTTTGTAGGTATACAGCGACCTCAAACGTGCAAGCGTTGCGTTAGCACTGATGGAGTAAGTAAATCCTTGTTTTGCTGAATTTGTAAACGTCAGGATACCTTCGACACCACGAATAGCATCTGCATTCAGGTTTTCATTTGGCAGGGGATACCCTACTTCAGCTGGCAGTAAAACGTCGTATCTCGCTGCCGGCAAACCAATTCGCCTGCGTTCGAAAACATCAACGGTTCCCGTGATCTTGTTCTCGAGTACGCCAAAGTCGATACCGATATTTTTGGAAATATTTGTAACCCAGGTAAGGTTGGTGATCGGTAAGTCGCGTGGCAAAACACCGGTTACCAGTACACCGTTGAATACAGCATTACGATTTGCAAAATCATAGCCCTGCAGGTAGCCAAATGGTGTTGGGGCGTCGCCATTTGGAAATCCAATTTCGCTTCCGGTTTCACCATATGAAGCCCGTAACTTGAGGTCGCTGAAGGTTCGGCCTAACCCGTTTCGTAAAAAGGTTTCTTCGAGAGGTCTCCACCCCAGTGAAATGCCGGGGAAAAGACCGTAACGATTTTCTTTGGCATACAGGTAAGAGCCATCATAACGACCCAGTGCTTCGATCAGGTGTTTCTGCTTATAGTTGTAATTAATTCTGCCGATATACCCCGCCCTGGCTTCTTCATTAAATCTATTTATATACCTGTTCATATCGGCGAAGTAGATCAGCGAAACGGTATTGTTTTGGGGCAGGGCACCCACATCAGTAAATTCTGCTTTGTTTTCAGAACGCTCGTAGGCTGCAACTGCAGAAATGTTGTGGTCGCCAATCCTTTTATTATACGTCAACTGGAACTGGGCAAAATTATTTTCAATATTTTGCCTTTGTTTGCGTCGCCATGGATTTTGGTTACCGCCGTTTACATTGTACTTATCTGTAGCGGGATCATAGGTGTAGGCATCGTAGGTATATTCAAATTCATCCAGCACGTTCACCGTGTAATTATGCTGGTAGGTACCTTTCGCTGATAAACCAAATGGAAGGTCATATTGGACCGAGAAGATACCTTTCATTGCACGCCAGTCGTCCTCGGTTGTGCCGGTAACGTCTGTAGCATAGGTAGCAGGATTAACGTTTATGTTGTGCACTGCATTTACATACCGGGGATTGTCGTTTGCATACATCCTTTCAGTTGGCCACATCGTGTAAACAGACAAAAATGGATTGAAGTAGTCATCCAGACCGGGAACACCTGCCTGCCTGCGCTTTTCAAGACGTCCGCTCAATTGCGTACTGATCTTTAACCCTTTCGCAAGACCGGCTTCAAGGTTTGCCTGTATGTTGGTACGATTGAAGCTGAAATCGCGCATAAGGGCGTCCTGGCTTACATTACTCACGGAGAAGTAATACCTACTGTTTGCAGATCCACCAGATGCACTGGCAGTGACGTATGATTGCGGAACATTAGGCCGCATGATGTATTTGTAATAATCAAAACTCTGGTAGCCTTTTTCGGTGCCTGCATCCCACTTTGCGAGTTCTTCAGGGGTAATGTTTGCAGGGTTGGGCTGCCCCTTGTTTTGATTTGACCAGGCCAGGCCACGCATATAGGTTGCTGCGTCCGGTGGCTTAGGTAAACGGGTGAAGTTTTGGTAACCCTGGTAAGCCGAAACGTTTATCGCTGTCTTACCCCCTGTTCTACCCCTTTTGGTGGTAACCAATATAACCCCGTTTGCCGCCCGCAAACCATAGATTGCAGCAGATGCATCTTTAAGGATAGAAATATTTTCAACGTCGCCTACACCAAGTTGGTTGAACTGGCCGGCATCGGCAGGTACACCGTCGATAACATAGAGCGGGGCGCCCATATTCCTGATTTGGATACTGGTGGTAGCTCCTGGTCGTGCATCCGCCTGCCTTGCGGTGATACCCTGAACCTGGCCTACGAGCGCACCTGATGTAGTAGTCGACGGAGTTCGCAACAGGGTTTCTGATTTGATACTACTTACCGCCCCGGTCACCGTGGCCCTTCGCTGTGTACCATAACCAACCACGATAACGTCGTTCAATTGCTGGCTGGTTGACTGAAGTTGAATATCAACGGTTGAGCGGTTTCCAACACGAATCTCCTGTTCGGCATAACCAATTGAACTGAAGACCAGGGTTGGATTAAAGGGAGCTCTTATCGTATACTGTCCCTCTGCATTAGTTACTGTACTGGTGGTGGTGCCCTTTACTTGTACGGTAACACCTGCAAGAGCCGTATCCCCGTGTGCAACCTTACCACGAATTACCGTTGTGGTCGCATCCTGGGAAAAAAGACGAGTTGAGCAAATCGAAAGGAAAAAGACCAGGAGGATCATTTTTCCAACATAAGAATGGAAGTTAATACGGCCGGGAAAAGATCGACCTCGTTCTGATGGCAAGCTAAATTTCATGGCATTAATTGATTATTAGATTTTCAATCCGGGAAGCGGGTGACAAGAAGCGCATTACGGATAACCCCTGGGAAGGGTTAAAGGACAGAGTAGTATCATAGCAAATCGTTATTAGTAAAGACCGTTAAAATCTAAAAATGCTGCGCAAACTTTAACATTATTTAGGCAGGTATTCGCCGATATTAACAGTTAGGAAACAAATGTAAGTTAAACGTACTTTCAATTTACTTTAACGTTTAATTTATACGAAGTTTTTTTGATACTTACGATTAACAACTGCCATCAGTGCGTTCCCACAAAACTTCAATAGCCCTGGACTATTCGGTTCAATGCCTGACTCATCTGGTTTTATGCCCAACCAAACGCTGCACAAACGGCGGGTCACCACATGATTGTTGATGTTTCCAGCCCGGACTGGTGATCCAGCTATCGCTGTTCGGGGGTAATTTTTGCAAAGGTAGTTCACTGGTGATGGAGGATTATACCCAGACAACGAGTGGAAGGATAAAAAAAAACATACTCGCACACCGAGGACCATATAAAATGGGTGCAAAGCGTTGAATGATCGGATAGTGCATGAAACAAATGATACCCAAACTCCTATACTTTCAGCCATCTTTTTATGTAAACCTAATCCACTCCTATCGCTATCATCCGTGTTCTATCAACTACCATCAACATTGCGCAATATCGTTGCAGTCTTAAGATTATTATAGGTCAAGTCGATCAAAGCGGCACTGTTCGTTTGTTACCGCGATAATCGGATATGATTACATTTTGCACGTCTTTGGGTATTTGCAGGCTACGTGTGCCCTGGGACAGAAATGTGGAACCATAATAAAATTCCATTTTCTTTTTGCTCCCATCACGGTAAATCATTTCGGCGGAAAAATCTTCCTTGTTCAGGGGGATCCATTTAGAGGTGCTCGCCGGTTTGTTTGCTGTTTTCGCAAATACCCTTAGGCTATCCTGGTTTTGTGTTGCCAGCAACAGGTCACCTCTCGCCGGCGAGTGAAGCGTAGCAAATGCTTTCCCGTCAGCATTCACATAAAATCCGCTTTCGGCGATCGTAAGCGGTCTGAAGTTGCCCTTACCATCTCCTTGCAGGTACAAGCCATTAAAGGCGTCGTGCCGTCCGCTTCCGGGCTCCATGCCGTAGTCGTTGCCAACCAGGAGTAAGTCGTCGAAGCCATCCTCATTTATATCTTTATTGATCATGCCATACAGTGGTGCCGTTTGCGCTTCAAGGGGTAAGGGCTTTATGCCAAATTGGCCATTGCCTTTGTTCTCGAGGAAGCTGCTGTTCATGTCGGTTGCCTTTAAAACAACCGCGTCGCGCGCTTCTTCCGGACCCCATAGGTCGGTTAACGATGCTCGACCAAATGATTTATACGTGGGGTACTTTTTACGGATCGATATCAGCTGGCCGATCAGATCGTCGCGCGTATGCATCGGGTAAGGCCTGCGGGAACTATCGCTTGCGAGCATATAACAAAACAACATAGGATCAAGCCTTCCGTTTTCATTGAGGTCCTTTGCATAAACAGTCATTGGTTCCCGACCAGAAGCTTTGAAGTTGGAGTTCAGGCCGAGGTTGCCTGCAACATAATCTATGTCGCCATCCCGGTCAAAATCACCGGATACCAGGCTGTTCCACCAACCGACATTTTGCTGAACGCCTGTGCCATTTATGATCTCGAATGTTGTACCTGTATTCCTGAGAAAGTTAACCGGCATCCACTCTCCCACCAGTACCAGGTCGGGTTTGCCATCGTTATCGAAGTCGGACCATAAAGCATCGGTGATCATACCCGCATTGCTCAGTGAAGGACAATACCGGGCAGTTGCATCAGTAAACTTTCCTGCTTCATTTTGCAACAGAAAGCTTTTGGGAGCGGCGGGGTATGCGCCGGACACGCTACGCCCACCCACAAACAAGTCAAGGTCGCCATCCTGGTCCCAATCTGCCGCACGAACACATGAGCCGTTGGCGAATTCTTTTGGAAGGGCCGCCGGATCCCATTTGAAGTATCCGTT
>JASLBT010000199.1 GCA_030146445.1 Segetibacter sp.
CCGGGGAGAAGTTTTGTTTCGGCCGATTACAACCTGGCCAACTATTCGCTCCGCCGGGTGAGGGACGAGATCAGGATGACCAACACCCTGCTGCAGGCTGTGGATGGTAAAAAGGAGCGGACGTTTGCCTATCCGTGTGGTGATACAAAAATCAATGACTCACTTTATCTCGACGCATTGAAGGGCGATTTTGTTGCCGCCCGCGGAGTTCGCAATGAATTGTTGCAAAAGAATAATTCAAACATGTACAACATTGGCTGCTACGCAATTAATGGGCAAACCGGCGATGAATTGATTGCTCTTGCAAAAAACGCCATGCAATCGAAGCGACTGATCGTTTTCCTGTTTCATGGCGTTGGAGGCGAGCACTCCCTGAATGTTTCTTTGAAAGCACATAGTGAGTTGCTGCATTTTCTAAAGGAAAATGAGCGGGAGATTTGGGTAAGTACTTTTATCGAAGTCGCGAAGTTTATGGGGAGATAGGAGGTGGGTATTTGGTGTTAAGGTATTTGGTATTGAGGTATTAGGGAGAAAGTTGATAAGTTGAAAGGTTGAATCTTGGGGAGTGGGTATTTGGTGTTAAGGTATCAAGGTCGAAGTTGATAAGTTGAAAGGTTGATAAGTTGAAATGGTGCGACTGGGTATTTGGTATTAAGGTATTAGGGAGAAAGTTGATAAGTTGACAACTTGGAGTGGGGGAGCAGCAAGGGGTTGGAGATTATTTTCATAAAACCTTAATACCTGATTACCTCAATACCTTAATACCTGATTACCTCAATACCTTAAAACCATCCGCTAATTCGGTAATCCGTAATCCGCTAATCCGGCAATAGCTTCCCTCCCTCCCCGATTCAATGAAAATATACCGTTGAACCGAGCGTGGCAACGGCCGCCAAATAGCAGCACAAAAGCTAAGTACAAAAAAAATCTCCACTGCGGTTTTCCTACGAAGAATATATTTCGCGCGTTTGTTCGGTGAGCGATCACTGGATGTCTTTCTCTGGTAATTCGTTTGCCTGCTGGGCGCGGTCTTTTATGCCCACCCTGCTGCAATGTTCCACTTCAACACTAAATACGCCGAACTCCACCACAACCTTGCCCTTCATCCGGTAAAATCCCTTTCCGTTAACCGGGTAGCGGCTTGCTACCGCCGGGAAAAAAACGGTATCCAGCCAGTCGCCCCCGGCATCGATAAAGGTGTGGAAATACATCGTTTCATTTTTTACCGTATGCACCGGCTTTGAGGTGACCAGGTAGCCTAAAACAAGCACTTGCCTGCCGAGGTAAGTTTCGATCTGTTTGGCAGTAATGTATTGGTCAGGCTGATCATCGGCTAGTTCAAAAACATTGCAAAGCGGAAAGCCAAGCAGTTCAATTTCGTCAATTGCATCATCCAGCGGCTTCTGACTTAGTTGTGGCAACCTGAAACTTAGCGGCTCTTCCTTGAACAGGGTTTTACCAGCAGTATGGCGGGTGTTTTTCTTTTGCAGAAAATTCGCTTCCCACAACAGTTCTTTTTTGTTTTTCCCGGTAAACCTAAACGCCCCTATGCGGATAAGAATATTTAATTGCTCAACACCGGCATTGGTACGTTCGATGAACTCTTGCAGGTGTTGATACTTGCCAACGGCAACGCGCTCTTCCACCAGCTTTGCGACCAGTGCCTGTTCGAGCCCCTGTACGTGGATGAAGCCCATGTACACCGATGTGCCACTGATTGAGGTTAGTAGAAAACCCGCGTTAACACAGGGTGGAAAAATAGATGCGCCCGTTTTCCTGAGCTCATGAAAATAGAGTTCCCGCGAGTAGAATCCGCCGAAGTTATTGATGACTGCCACCATAAACTCCATCGGATAATACGTTTTTAAAAACAAGCTTTGATAGCTTTCAACCGCGAAGCTTGCCGAATGTGCCTTTGAGAACGAATAGCCGGCAAAGCTTTCGATCTGCCGCCAGACTTCACTTGCAATGTGATCGGGATACTCCTGCTCTTTGCAAAGACAGAAGAACTTGTCCCTGATCTCTTCAAATTGTTTGCGTCCGCGGTACTTGCCACTCATTGCCCTCCTGAGTACGTCGGCTTCGGCCATGTCGAGGCCGGCAAAATGATGTGCAACCTTGATCACGTCTTCCTGGTAAACCATGACGCCATCTGTGTCTTTTAGCAGCTCTTCCATTTTCGGGTGCAGGTACTCAAACTTATTGGGGTTATGAAAGCGATATATGTATTGTTTCATCATACCGCTTTGTGAAACACCGGGACGGATGATGGAGGATGCAGCAACAAGTGTAATGTAGTCGTCGCAACGGAGTTTTTTTAGCAACTGCCGCATACCGGGACTCTCGATATAAAAACAGCCGATCGTATCTGCATTCCTGATCTGGGCGGCAACCTTTTCATCCCTTTTAAATCGTTCGATGTCGTGTATATCTATCGACAGGTTTTTATTTTCCCTCACCAGGTCAAGCGTTTCTTTGATATGGCCGAGACCTCTTTGCGATAGAACGTCCAGTTTAAACAAGCCGATTTTCTCTGCAATAAACATGTCGATCTGCGATGTGTAAAAACCTTTCGGTGGCAGTTCCGTTGCGGTATATTGATGAACAGGTTCATCGCTGATGAGTATGCCGCCGGCATGCACGCTCAGGTGATGGGGAAAGTTTTTAATCAGGTTACCGTAATAGCGTATTTGTTTTTGGATCTTATCATCTTTTAGCGGCGTTCCCTCCAGTTGATCGATCTCTTCTTTCGGCAAACCAAACACTTTACCGAGTTCACGGATGACTGCACGTTGCTGAAGCGTAACATAGGAGCCCAGTAAACATACATGGTCACGTCCATATCGTTTGAACACATAATCCGTCATTTCATCGCGATCCTTCCAACTGAAGTCAATATCGAAATCGGGCGGAGTGGCGCGGTGTGGATTTAAAAACCGCTCAAAATAGAGGTCCAGCTCAATAGGATCCACATCCGTTATTCGCAGGCAAAAGGCAACGATCGAATTGCCGCCGCTTCCACGACCGACATGGTAAAATCCACGGCTTTGTGCATACCGGATAATGTCGCAGGTGATCAGGAAGTAAGCGTTAAAGCCAAGGTCGTCGATAATTTTCAGCTCCTTCACCACGCGGTCTGCAGCTTTTTTATTCTGCGGACCGTAGCGTTGTCGCAACCCGTCGAAGGCCAGTTTTTCGAGCAATACCCGGTCATCGTGTTTTGAGGCCGAATAGACCTGTTTTGTTTTATCGCTGCCAAAATCCATTTCGATGGTACAGCTGTCCAAAACCTGCAAAGTATTGGTGAGTATGGATGGATACCGCGAAAATTCGCTGACCAGTGAAGCGGGCGAGACAAATGTTTCATGCGACTGCGCATAGTCCGTTACCTCTTGTTTGCTTAGGATAATATTTTTGTCAATTGCACGGAGCAGGCGATGAACATTATACATCCTTTTGTCCTGGAAAGTAACGGGTTGCCTGATGACAAACTTGTTCGGAAACATTTTGGTGTCCTTGTTATACAGCTTATTTACCTCCGTTGGCTGAACCCCGATCAACTCGTTGGGGCGAAGCGCTGCAGGTTCGATGGTGTTGAGCGGGTAAATAACGAGAACCGGATCATTGAGCTCGGGCCGCAAAGGGAATGGGGTTTTGCTTTGCAGGTGCGCCGACACAAATGCATTAATATGTTTAAAGCCAATGTTATTGCGGGCGAGCAAAATATACAGGAAATGGCCTTCATTCCGGATTTCTGCACCGGCTACGGGCTTGACGGACTGTTGCCTGCAGAAGTCAACGAAATCCCACGTGTCGCAGGTGTTATTGATATTCGTAAGTGCTATTGTGTTTACGCCCATCTCTGCCGCCGTTTTCACCAGTTCCTCGGTTCTGAAGGTGCCATATAAAAAGCTAAACCATGTTTTGCAATTTAGGTACAAGAGACAGTGAATTATGAATTATGAATGATGAGTTATGAATGATGAACTATGAGTGATGAGTTGGAGGAAAGAGTTAAGAATGATAAATTATGAATGATGAGTTATGAATGATGGGTTGGTAAGAAGAATTTAGAATGATGAATTATAAATTATCAATGATGAACTATCTATGATGAGCTGAAAAGAACAATTAAGAATTATGAGCTGGGAGGAAGAATTTAGAATGATGAATCAACGATCAATGTCGTTTAGTTAAGAAACTTTTTTTGGACCCAGCCGCAGTGTTTCAATTGTAAATCGTTCCGCGCCCGCCCAGCTCCGCCAGTAGGACGGGCAGTCGGACGGGCGTCGCACTCCCGTCCGAACCGGT
>JASLBT010000213.1 GCA_030146445.1 Segetibacter sp.
CTCGAAACAACTTTTCATGATCCGGTATGCAAGCGACTCTGCAAACGAATTTGTTATTTGTTCTTCAGAAATAATGAGGCACTTACCGTGCGCCTTTACCCGGCCGTATACCAGATCTTCATCAAGCGGATAAAGCGTCCGAAGATCAATGATTTCAATTCTTCCGGGATAATTGCCGGCAGCAGCTTTCGCCCAGTAAACTCCCATTCCATAAGTAACAATGCAGAGCGTCTCCCCGGTTTTCAGTGCCACTTGATCGGCAAAGAGTACGGTGTGTGCTTTTCCGAGTGGTAATATATAATCCCTGCCCGGCTCAATCGTTTTCGCATCTTCTGTGCCGGGCGTCTTGCTCCAGTACAGCCCTTTATGTTCGAGTACGATCACCGGATTAGGATCGAGAAAAGCTGCTTTCATGAGCCCTTTCATATCAGCGCTGTTAGACGGATAACATACCTTGATCCCCTTGATGGTCAGCAATGTGCTCTCTATACTGCCACTGTGATACGGGCCTCCGCCGCCGTATGCGCCAACCGGCACCCGTAGTACCATGCTTACCGGAAACTTACCCCTGGAAAGGTAACATGATTTGGATATCTCCGAAACAAGCTGGTTGAAACCAGGGTAGATATAATCCGCAAATTGAACCTCAACAATCGGCCTCACACCTACTGCTGATAATCCTATAGTAGATCCAATGATATAAGCCTCCTGGATCGCGGTATTAAAGACCCTGTGCTCCCCAAACTTGTCGGCCAGCGTTGCCGCTTCTCTAAAAACCCCACCAAGCCTTTTACCCACATCCTGGCCGTACACTATACATTCCGGGTGCTCCTGCATGATCTCCTCGATCGCATACAGTGCGGCGTCCACCATTAGTACTTTACGTCCATTAACGGGAGCCCTCTCCCCTGCCTCCTGCAACACCTGCAATGGGGCGAAAACATGCTCGGCCACAGAATCTATAGAAGGTTCCTCGGATCTACATGCTGTGTCAAACGCCTTTTGAACATCAGCAACAACACGTTCTTCCAACGCTGTTAAACTGGTAACCTGAAAAGCATTCTTTAACAGTACGGCTTTTAACTTCGGTATGGGATCATTAAGTGCATGTTTTTCCAGGTCGTCAGCGGTTCGATAAAACTCTTTCCTTACTCCACTGGTATGATGACCCAGTAGCGGAACTCGCGCGTGAACCAATACGGGTTTTCTTTTTTCCCTTACATATCGGATCGCCTCATACATACAGTTGTAGCTCTCTACAAAATCGCTTCCATCGCATGCAAACGGTGTAAGGCCTTTAAACCCTGCTGCGTATTCGTAGGCGTTCATTGCCCTTGCCTCCTGACCCGATACGCTAATGCCCCATTGATTGTCCTGAACGAGGTAAATTATGGGTAATTGCCAAAGTACTGCAAATTGAAATGCCTCGCTTACTTCTCCTTCGGTAACACTGTTATCCCCAAGCGAACACAAGGCAAAAGGTTGTTCACCGTTATCGCCTGTCCTGAGTAGCGGGGAGTTGGTCAAGGCAAGGTATTTCAACCCCTGGGCAATACCAGTGGTGGGAATAGCCTGCATTCCGGTTGCACTACTTTGATGAATTATGCCCGGTTTATCAAGGGCCTTGCTACTTGGATGACAGTAGTACGACCGACCACCACTAAATGGGTCCGCCGCTTTCGCCAGCAATTGCAACATCAATTCCAGCGGCGTGAAGCCCGCTGCCAACATCATTGAATCATCACGATAATATGGGCTGAAAAAGTCGCAGGGAAGCAATTGCATTCCCGTTGCAATTTGTATCGCTTCATGACCCCGTGACGTTGAGTGCACATACTTACAAACTGACCTGTTCGCTTCATAGGTTTCGGCCATTGTCTTGGCCGTAATCATGAGCCGGTATGCCGTAGTTAGTATCTCGTTTGTAAGCATGGAAAGCAAGCGTAAAATTAAGAAGCCGACGAGCGGGTGTGTATTGCTCCACTGCTACAATCGCAGGCAGTTGCAAATATTATGCATACACCATGTTACAAATGTGTAGCCAAGATTTCATAAGGCCTGAACTAAATGATGTTGGGTTAAAAAGATCTCTGGTGGTTGGTTTTAACCTGCAGCTCGAGGCGGTGAATAGCAATATGCGGTACAAGAGAGTGACCTGCCAACAAGTTGGGGGTAGGCGAAAACCGGGGCAAAATGAGCGTTCAATTGCTGGCTCCACAAAAAAATTCTTCATTGAACATCGTCGAATGCAGGTTTCATTAGTGGATCCTAAGTATCGATACAAAAGTATCATAGCACAGCCGACACTGGGAAATTTACCGCCGTAAACAGGCAAAATAAAAAACGCTGTTCCGGTGGGAACAGCGTACAAAATACATATAAAAGTGACCTTATTTTATTTCAAGTTCAAACATCTTCTCACTTTCAAAGAAGCCTTGTAATATATCACCCACAACGCACTCGCCAACTCCTGCCGGTGTACCGGTATATACGAGGTCGCCAATATTTAAAGAAAAATAGTTAGAAATATGTGTTATGATCTCGTCGAACGAAAACATCATATCAGAGGATATACCTTGCTGCACCTGTTCGCCATTTTTTAAAAGCGAAAAATTTATCGGCTTCTTCAGTATATCATTGGTGATCTCTTTCCAGGTGCCTATTACCGCTGAGTTATCCCATGCTTTCGCTTTTTCCCAGGGGAGTCCCTTTGCTTTTAATTCGGCCTGGACATCCCTTGCAGTAAAGTCGATGCCGACAGTAATTGCGTTGTAATATTTGGATGCTTGCCTTTCAGGTATGTATTTGCCATTTTTACTTACCCTCAAAACCAGTTCAGCTTCGTAGTGTAACTCGTTGCTGAATTCGGGATAGTAAAAAGGACTATGCGACTGAAGTAAAGCGCTTTTAGGCTTCATGAAAACAACGGGTTCATCCGGTATCTCATTCTTTAGCTCTTTGGCATGGTCAGCATAATTTCTACCAATGCAGAAGATTTTCATTTGTTGATCAATTTTCGTAAGACTAACTAAGTATCAGGATAGATGTAGTAACAGGTGTAAAGGTTGAGATCTTAGTTATAATTTTATTTTCAGGTTGAACGTTTTATCTCCGGAAAACTATACAAACTCAAGGCTGTTTATTGCATTCATTGCCTTCTCAAGCCCTATCGTTGAGAAGTTCCCGATCACTTCCACACATTTCTCAATCTTCCGTTCTACTATGGGCTGTTCGTCTTTGGTCCACCTGGCCAACACGAAGTCGACCTGCATTCCTTTGGGATAGTTATTCCCGATGCCGAACCTTAGTTTAGGATACTTGTCTGTTCCCAGCGTGGCTTGTATATCCCTGAGGCCATTGTGACCGGCATCGCTGCCGGCTGGTCTCAACCTGATTTTCGAAAGGGGAAGCGCAAGGTCATCAACAATCGTCAGGGTGTTTTCAAGGGACACTTTTTCTTTATCCATCCAATACTTAAATGCTTTTCCGCTAAGGTTCATGTAAGTGGTCGGTTTAATACAAACAAACAGTCTCCCCTTCCACTTAACTTCCGCTACCTCTGCCAGGCGAGCAGTTGTAAAAATGCCTTGATGTGCCTGGCAAAACCGGTCTACAACGTCGAACCCGATATTATGTCGGGTATGCGCATATTCAGCTCCTATGTTTCCCAGACCAACAATCAAATACTTAGTCATTCGGCAAAAATAGGATTCAGCTTATTATGCAAAAATTTAATGCTTATTTGTAAGTCGTTCCGTACATACAATAGCCGTGCCGCGCGAGCAGCCCGATCAAGTATCACCCGTTATGAGTACTTCTTAGCTTCGAATCACTAAAATGACAGGAATCCGCACTCGATTTTGCAAAAAAAAACCCGGGATCACACCCGGGCTATAAGAAATTTAGAAGTGGTTACTTCTTCGGAGCAGCTGCTTTTGGTGCAGCAGTACCTGCTTTTGGAGCAGTTGCTTCTTCCTGCTTCAACTGGCGGGTCATTACAACAGAAGCAATAGGGATACGTGGGCTGTTCAGTATCTCCATGTTATCTGCAACTACGTCCTGCACCCGGATGTTGCCATTCAGTTCAAGGTTGGAAACATCTACCGTAATTGACTCTTTTAAGTCCTTTGGGAAAGCTTTCACTTTCAAAGATTTCATTTTGGTAACCAGCTTACCACCTGCCTTAACCCCTACGGAAGTACCTGTAAGGTGCAAAGGAAGTGTTGCGATCACCTTTTTATCTTCGACCAGTTCAAGAAAGTCGATATGCAGCAGCTCATCGGTTACCCTGTCGAACTGTAGGTCTTTCAGGATGCATTGGTAAGTGTTACCATCTACCTGCAGTTCTGCCTGCATAAATTCAGGTGTATAAACGATTGGCCTTAGCGCTTTTGCTGATGCAACAAAAGTTATTTCTTTAGCACCCCCGTAAATTACACCAGGCACAAGTTCCTGAGAGCGAAGTTGGCGGGTGGCTTTTTTGCCCATTTCGGTCCTCAGTTGTCCTTCGATTGTAATTGATTTCATGATTGCTTATTATTTATTAAAAAAACCGTATAAAACTCATTTACTATCCCCTTCTGCCCGGATCCTGTTCCGCACGCTTCGCTTTTAACTGCGAGTGTATAAACAGGTTGGTGATACTTCTATTTTCGTATGCATTCCGGATTGCGATTGCAAACAGATCGGCTACGGAGAGTACTTTGATTTTCGGAGAATCATGCTTAAGCGGTATAGTATCACAAACAACGAGCTCCTGTAAAACGCTCTTACTTATGTTTTCGTACGCCTTACCACTTAAAACAGGATGGGTACACAGTGCGCGAACGCTTAGTGCGCCTTTCTCCATCAACAGATTAGCCGCTTTTGCAAGCGTACCCCCTGTGTCACAGATGTCGTCAATTAAAATGATCTCTTTATTCGCAACATCACCGATGACAACCATACTCGCAATCTCGTTTGCCCGCTTCCTGTGTTTATCACAAATGACCATTTCAGAACTGAAATAGCTCGCTATTTCACGCACCCTATTGGTACTTCCCACGTCGGGGGCGGCAAAGGTAAGGTTTTGCAGTTTAAGTTGCTCGATGTATGGGATGAAAATGGCAGAACTGTCCAGGTGATCCACCGGTATATCGAAGTACCCCTGTATCTGTGGGGCGTGCAGATCCATCGTAATAATCCTATCGGCACCTGCAGCTACCAATAGATTTGCGATCAGTTTGGAACCTATCGCCACCCTGGGCTTATCTTTTCGATCCTGCCGTGCGTAACCGTAATAAGGCATCACCACCACAATCTTATAAGCACTGGCTCTCCTTGCCGCGTCGATCATCAGCAGTAATTCCATTAAATTGTCGCTGGGAGCACAAGTGCTTTGGATCAAAAACACATAATCACCCCTGATACTCTCCATAAAAACCGGCTGAAATTCCCCGTCACTGAACTTCTGAATATCGATTTTCCCCAGGGGAGCCCCAAATCTCTGAGCTATTTTGGTGGATAGCGGCTGGGAGTCTGTTCCTGAAAAGATTTTAATCGACGGGTTCATAAATACGAGTGGAAATGAGCGGCGAAGATAGAAATAAGCAACATAAGTTTTATATTGGTTTTATTAAAACTTATCATGGAAAAGCAAACCATTAAGAACTGGGCAGCAGACGACAGACCCCGCGAAAAACTGATGCAGAAAGGTGCCGGAGCGCTTAGCAATTCGGAGTTGCTGGCGCTGTTGATTTTGAACGGCTCGGTCGACAAAAGTGCGGTTGACCTTGCCAAAGAGCTATTGGCTGCGGTTCAAAACGACCTCAATAAACTTGGTAGGCTGTCGGTTAAAGACATGGTAAACCTGAAACTGAAAGGGCTTGGTCCGGCTAAAGCAGTGAGCATTGCCGCTGCGCTCGAACTCGGCATCCGCCGCAAAATGGCAGAAACAAAAAAAGAGGTCATACTATCCAGCCGTGACCTGGCTGAATTCCTGAGGGCACAATTCGAATACAAAAAGCATGAAATTTTCGCCGTGGTTTTCCTCAACCGGGCAAACAAGATCCGGCATTTCGAAGTTATCAGTGAAGGAGGAATTACGGGCACTGTAGCAGATCCACGGATCATTTTGAGGAAGGCACTCGAACACGATGCCGTTAACATTGTGCTTTGTCACAATCATCCAAGCGGAAGCTTAAAGCCAAGCCGCCAGGATGAGGAACTAACCCAAAAAATTAAGGAAGCCGCACGTTATTTCGACATCCGCGTGATGGATCACCTGATCGTGAGTGATGAAGGGTATTTTAGTTTTGCCGACGACGGCATTTTATAGGTGGTTTTTGCGCCCGTCAGGTTATTCATAACGTAGTGCGACAATCGGGTCGAGTTTCGAAGCCTTTATTGCCGGCCATAAACCCGCGGCCAACCCAACAAACGAGCAAATAATTATACCGGTAACGACCCATGCCCATGGAACAACGAAACCGGTACCCAATAAAGAAGAAAAAAGATTACCGACCAAAACCCCGAGCACAATCCCGAAAACTGCACCGAGTAAACTGATAATGATCGACTCAAAGAGAAATTGGTTTCTTACACTGCTCCTTGTTCCGCCAAGTGCTTTTATCAGTCCAACTTCCTTTGTCCTCTCGGTAACGGCCACGAGCATAATATTCATAAGACCGATAGCAGCCCCTATAAGCGTGATCAATCCGATTACCCCTGCTGCACCGGAGATTCCACCAAGCAAGGTGATCATCACCTCCGCTATGCTGTCGCTCCTGTCGATAAAAAAGTTTTCATTGTCCGTTGCCGTCAGCAACCTTATTCCCCTGAAAGTACCCGTAGCTTCTCCGATTGCAGGATCAAGCTGCTGAACATCGTCGACCATTACATTTATCGTGAAGGATTTTGCAGCATTGTCGAGCCGGCGCACATTGGTATAACTGGACACAATCACCTTATCTTGTCGCATTAGAGCGCTTGTTCCTTTAGCTTTTAGCAGGCCTATAACGCGGTAAGGCAGATTTCCTACCCTTATCACTTTGTCGATAGAAGCTTCCGGTCTTCCGGGAAACAGCGCTTTTGCAACGTCCTGCCCCAACAGACAAACGTTCCTTCCACTTTGAACATCCAAAGTGCTAAAGTTCCGCCCCGTTTGAAGGGTAAAACCGTTGATCAGCAAAAAGTTTTCGTCGCCACCCGTAACCCGGACGTCGGGATTGGTTTCAGTACTCTCATATTTTACCTGTATCGATCCTGGACCAGCCAATTGAAGTCCCACGATTGCAGGAAATGTATAGTTATCCTTGAAAAGCTTTGCCTGCTCATAGGTGATTACTTTCCCAATGTTTGAGGTCTTCTGTTTCTTCGCGCCCTTTTTGGACTGGTCAACATTGCTGCGTTTACCTCCTATTCGAATATTGCGGTCGCGGTACCGGATACTAAATGCGTTTGCGCCGAGAGAAGAAAAGCTCTCTTTGATACTTTGATTCATGGCCTGTATGGCTGTAATGATCCCGATCAACGCCATAATGCCGAAAGCAATGATCGCTACGGTTATGCCGGTCCGCAACTTATTGCTACGAACCGTTCGGTACGATAAAGAAAGCGTATCAGACAACTTCATACACTGCGATTGAGGAAAATGTACCTTAAAGATAAGCAGTTAAGCCATCCGCGGAAATACTAGAAATACATGAATTGAAGAAGCAGGTTCGGGAAAATGCCGAGAATAACGATGACTGCAGCAACGGCAACCAACAAATACTTAAAGCGTGAGGTAACCAGGGGAAAGCTTACTTCACCGTCTTTAAAAAACATAGCCTGTATAACTTTGAAATAGTAGTATGCACTTACCGCGGCGAAGAGCACAGCAATAATTACCAGGCCGAGGTTGTGACCGGTTTTCACTACTGAAGCGAGCATGTAGTACTTGGCAAAGAAACCGGCAGTAAGTGGAATACCGGCAAGAGACAATAGGAAAATCGTTAGTACTCCGGCCAATAATGGCTGCGACTTCCCGAAACCGTTAAAGCCTTCGAACGTACCGTCTTCCATTTTAACCAGTACTGCAAATATGCCGATGGTGGCTAAACAATATGCTGCAGCATAAAGGATCAAACCTTCTTTTGCAGCATCGTTTAAAGAAAAAAGCGCAAAAAGCATAAAGCCAGCCTGGGCTATACTGGAGTAAGCCAGCATGCGTTTTACACTCTGCTGAAACACTGCCGTCAAATTACCAAACGCCAGGGTAAGTACAATTACGATGGCGATAAGCCTTTCCGTTTGCGAACCCATGCTGCCATACCTGCTCTCAAACAACCTGATAAAAGCAGCGAAACCAGCCACCTTTACGATGGTGGCCATAAATGACGTAAAAACGGTTGGCGCACCATCATATACATCCGGTGTCCAGAAGTGAAAAGGCGCGAGTGAGACCTTAAACGATAACGATATAAATAAGAGGAGCAATCCCATTGCTTCCAGATAAGAGATCGACTGTGTTTGTGTACTGGTGCGTTCGACAAGGAAAGTGCCGTTTGTACCGTATAACAATGCTATCCCCATAAGCATTATACCGGTAGAAAATGCCCCCATCAGGAAGTACTTAAGCGACGCCTCATTACTCTTTAGGTTTCGCTTATCGCTCCCGGTAAGAATATACGAAGGAATAGAAATGATTTCAATGCCAATAAACAGCATCATCAGGTTTACATACGAGGTTACGATCCCGATTCCACAAAGAATAAAGAATATCAACGCAAAGTATTCGGCCGTATAATTCCCAACTTTCTCTACATCCCGCCCCGACAGCATTACAAAAATCAGGGTTGAAAAAATACAGATGCTGTTAAAAAGGAAACCGAAACGTTCGAAGTGCAACATGTTGGCAGTGTTGATCTCGAACAGGGAAAATCCATAATTTTCACCAACGTTTAAGCCGAGTAACACCAATAACCCGGTAATTGCTATATTTTTTAAGGCAGATTGGTGCTTAACCAAAATGCCGCTGAACATCATCACCACTCCAAGTATTGCCGAGACTATTATTGTATTCATAACTATTCCTTGTTCTGGCTGCTATTTAAGTTGAGCTAAAATTTTTGTTGCATCGTTGGTGAGGTTTATCAATGGCTGTGGATATACCCCAAAAACAATTATAACCAGCACAAGAGTGATCAGCATATACTTTGCCCCCGGCGATACGTCTGTACTCATTTCCATTCCCGTTCGTACCTCTCCGTAAAAAACCTTTTGAACCATCCAGAGGGTATAAACAGCAACCAGGATGATGCTTATTCCTGCAATTCCAGCCATCCAGTGATTATAACGGAACAACCCGTTGAACATCAGGAATTCACCAACGAAGGCATTCGTTAGCGGCAGGGCTATATTTGCCAACGCCATCACCACGAACAATATGGCCAGCGTTGGGGCTTTTTGCGCGAGCCCGCCGAGTTCGCTAAACTTCCTCGTGCCAAGTTGTTGTTCAATCAGGTCGGCAACGATCCATAAGCCAATCACATTTATTCCATGACTAAACATTTGTATAACCACCCCCTGCGTTGCCGTGCCTTCGTCAGCAAACATCGCCGCACTCATCAAACCGATGTGTGCAATGGATGAGTAAGCGATTAATCTTTTTATATCGTCCTGCCTTATAGCGATCAGCGACGCGTAAAGCATACCAATGATTGAAAATATGATGACGACATCCGACATGCGAACAGCCGCATTTGGAACGATTGGGATCAGCCATCGGAGCACAGCAAAAACACCCATTTTAACCATAACTCCACTTAATACCATGGTTACAGCCGTCGGCGATTGTTCGTAGGTGTCCGGTTGCCAGGTATGAAATGGAAACACAGGCATTTTAATCGCAAATGCAATGAACAGTGTCCAGAACACAAACATCTCACCCTTCTGACTCAGTTCAATGTTGTACAACGACCTCATTGCAAAAGAATGATCCGGGGTTTGATAATTCAGGTATAAGATACCGGCCAGCATTAAAAGCGAACCTGCAAACGTATAAATAAAGAATTTCCAGGTCACGGCGATCCGGCGCTCACCACCCCATCTTGAACAGAGGAAGTAAACGGGTATCAGCGCCAGTTCCCAAAAGAAATAGAATAAGAGCATATCCATTGCAAGGAATACACCCATTAAACCCGCCTGTGAAAGCAACATTAGTCCATAAAAAGCATTTGAACCCGAATACCTGTTCCTGAAGGTCGAGGCAAAGATCACTGGAAAAGCAATAGCTGTCAATAAGGTAAGCACCTTACCCATTCCATCGAGGCCAACGGTAAACCTGGCCCCAAGAGTAGGTAACCAGCCTGCATCATATGATAAGATGTTACCGGCATCGTTGGCTGTAGCGGCACCAAGGATGGCAATTCCCAGGGTGATAATCGAACTAAATAAGGCCCAGTTTTTCGACACTTTTTCCTGCTTCAGAAATAAGGTGACAAGGCCACTGATCAACGGAACTAATATCAATAAAACAGGAATCATATCTTCTTTTTACCGGCGACTAATTA
>JASLBT010000220.1 GCA_030146445.1 Segetibacter sp.
CGCGAAGCTACACCGCAGTCGGAGGTGCCGTTTTCTATGCTTTCAATAATAGCTCTTGCACTGGCGATGAGAAAATCAGCCTGGGCAACAGTCAGCCCATTACCCCTTTTCCCGTTTACCTGGTTGATAAATGCATTTAACTGATTGATGGCTGCATTGGTATTGCCTGCTGCACAGCTGGCCTGTGCCGCACGTAATTTCGCAATTAAGCCATTTGCGAAATCGACATTAAGAGAATTTATATAGTTTTCTAACGAGCTTACCGCGCCTGCAATATTTACGGTCATATCGCATGCATCACCTATCCCATCTGCATCTAAGTCATTCTGATTGGTATTCGATACCAGTGGACAGCCATCAATTGTGTCGGGTACACCGTCGTTGTCGTCATCGGGATCAACACAATCGGCCAGGGCGTCACCATCAGTATTTAACGAACCTTCGTCTACGGTACCATCACAATTATTGTCCATGCCGTCACATACATCTGTTACCCCGTGCCCGATAGCAGCATTGAGTGGAGCACAATCGGTAAGATCGGGATCACCATCATTGTCATCATCTGCATCAACACAATCTGCCAGGGCGTCACCATCAGTATTTAACGAACCTTCGTCTACGGTACCATCACAATTATTGTCCATGCCGTCACATACTTCCGTTACCCCGTGGCCGATAGCAGCATTGAGTGGAGCACAGTCGGTAAGATCGGGATCACCGTCGTTGTCGTCATCCGGATCAACACAATCGGCCAGGGCGTCACCATCAGTATTTAACAAACCTTCGTCTGTGGTACCATCACAATCATTGTCGATCGCATCACATACTTCCGTTGCCCCGTGGCCGATAGCAGCATTGAGTGGTGCACAGTCGGTAATATCGGGATCACCATCATTGTCATCATCGGGGTCAACACAATCGGCCAGGCCGTCACCATCAGTATTTAACGAACCTTCGTCTACGGTTCCATCGCAATCATTGTCCATGCCATCACATACTTCCGTTACCCCGTGCCCAATAGCAGCATTGAGTGGTGCACAGTCAGTAATATCGGGATCACCATCATTATCATCATCGGGATCACAGGCGTCGCCGAGAGCATCACCATCATGATCACCCTGGGCTGGATTGGCAATATCCGGACAGTTATCAACCGTGTTGCAAATGCCATCTCCATCAGTGTCCCCGCCCTGACTGGCACAAGGTGCACCCGCCGCTGCTTGTATCACAACCTGAAGTGTCCAGGGATAAGGAATTGGATTGAAATCGGAGAAGTGATTAACGTAATAGTCACCTGCATCCAATGGAGGATTGTAGGTGTGGCCGACACTGGCATCTCTTGTACAAATTGCTGTTGCGCTGGCTGAGTTGAAACAGAAGCCAGACTGGGCATTTTGAGGTTTTCCACTTGTAAAGGAGAACGATACAAGTTGATACCCTACAGGGACACGAATGATAAAATTGTCGGCCTGGCTGCCCGGCGTTGCCTCCATTGTGCCGGTCCATGTGTTAGTTCCCGTACTTACGGTAAACACTTGTGAAAAATCATTTGATATGTCGCCGCTTATTGCCTCATTATAATTGACCTGGGCGAATGAAAGCGTAAGGCGCAGGACAAACAGGAGAGTGAGTAGTAGTTTTGGCATAATGAAAATGGTTTAAGGGTACCAGGATGTAATTAGGATGTTGTCTGTTGGACGATAAAGCAGTGGCAAATAAAACAATAGAGGTCCGTGCTGAGATTGTCTGGAAAAATAACAGGTCTGCACTGTATCAACACAGGGGTGATATTCTGCCGGGGGAAGGAGAAATAGTCTCAGCCGGAAAGATACCTCGTTATAATTTTCATTGTTGGACGGTAAGTATATAAAGTGTTACCCGCACGTGAATCTCGGGCGTAAATCAATTACGTATGTAAAACTTTTACAGAAATAAAACGAAAGAAATACCCCAAATGAAATAAATGCTCAACTATAAGAACAGTAATTATAAAATGCTCCTGAATAGTAAGAAATTAAAACGAAAATTATTGAATAGAAATACCGACCAAATAGCATGGACTGGTAAAAAGACTGGAATAGGAAATACTGGAATGAGATACCTGAAAAAAAATCATAAAGGCTTACCAATGTAGGTTAATAAATCAGTAAGTACTAGTGTTTCTCAGAAAAAGTTTTTAAAAATACGGCCGGGCTCAGGTATTTACATTCGTGCCCTTGATTTCAGTTAATCGATAAAGACCGGGTTTAGATCACGCAATATCGTCACAGGTGAGTAGGTGTATGACTAAGAAAAATAGCCTTAAACGTTGGTTGGTAGGAGGGCCCGGATGTGCCAAATAACCCATTTGAAATATGGGTTCATCTTAATTGTTACAAAATCTTATCGGCTGTTTAATCGATATGATTAGCGTTTTTTCAGGTGTCAGCGGGTACGATAATACCAACACCAGGCATGGATCTTTTCAATGTACATTCGCACTCCGGGGTAATCCTTTTTTTGTACTTCGCAGTAGAACTATTGTTTGGTTTTCGTTTCCCGCCCGCTGCGCCCGCCCGGATGAAACCGGTTCGGACGGGGGTGTCACTCACCTGTACTTGCATAATTTTATTCGGCTTTTTCAGTTGCAAATTGCTCCGCAAAAAACGTCTTCAAACATATCACAATTTGATGCGGTGCTGATTAAGCCATTTCTAAATCGTTTATTCCTGCATTTTAAGCGTCTCTGATCAACAGAACGATTCTACTAAATGTACGATTGCTTGCAATAAAAAGCCCAACGTCTACCCAACGCTGGCCGCGGACTTTGGAATGAAAACATACAAGTTAACCGGGCACACCCGAGTCCTACGGCGAAAGCCCAACCGCAAGGGCATGCTCAACGCAACTACAATAGCCTAAACAAAACACGGGTAAACGGCCGTAATCGGCGTGAGAAGTTGGACTGACTCCTGTAGAATCATGCACGTCATTCTGTTGTAAATTCGTACTTTCCTGCTATGAGAAATGTCTTGCTATTAATTTTATTCAATCTGTCGGCGATGTCAATTTTGAATGCGCAGTCTTCAACGCCCGATAGCAGGCAGAAGATGGAGATTTCTGGCGTAATTGACAATTATGCCCGGGCACGGGAAAACAGGGATACGGCATTACTTAGGCGCATTCTAACCCACGACGTGGATCAACTCGTTTCTACAGGCGAATGGAGAAATGGTGTAGACGCAGCTGTGCAGGAGATGCTAAAGAGCTCCAAAAATCGTCCGGGTACAAGAACGCTAAAAATCGACAAAGTGCGGGTGATGCAGCCAGGCTGTGCGACTGTCGATTGCCGGTACGAAATTCAGAATACTGATGGTACGAGTCGTAAAATGTGGAGCACTTTCATCGTTGTGAATGATAAACGAATTTGGAAGATCGCTGCAATCAGGAACATGTTACCTGCGGCGAATTAAAGCTAAATTCAATCACGCACGTTGTAGCAATCTCCCGGTCAGGCAAGCCTAAACCACGGATGTGCTGCGGTAGTATCGGTGATCGCAAAACAGTCAACTGACCTGGTCACAGATCCTCCTGGCGCTAACATCACACTGACCAACCCGAACGGCGATCGCGGTATTCATCGGTTAATCTGCAACCCTGACCGGCACCGGGAACAATCCTTTTGAAATAAGACAACCTGTTTAAATGAGTTTATAACCGATCACACGAACACCTCCGAAGGTGATGGAAACCAACCATCCGGTATTGCTCAGAGGCGACTTTAAAGCTGCTGCTAAGACATCTTCACTTTTTTACCGGAAGCCAGCACCTGCTTAACGGGAATACTGCCAAAAGCTACCTTCAAGGAAGGTTTACCGCTCTTAAGTGAGACGGTGCCAAAACCCTTGTCAGTAGAAAGAAAGCTGGTAAAGTCGCCTACTTTGGAGTCAATGTACAAGGTGCCATCTACCGCATCAAAGCGCACCCCTGTAAGACTTTGTAAAAAGCCATAGCTCGCCTGTGCCCGTCCATACCAATGCCCGCATTCGTATTCGTTAAATGGATTTCTCACTCTTCCGTCATATCGGTCCCGGCATGTTCTTATAATTTCAAGACCTTGCTTTATGTTCCCATGTAACATCAGGTGCGAGGCTACCTGGTACTCTATCCCGGTCCAGACCTCATCGCTATAAACAAATGGGAGGGAGAGTTTACCGCCTTTGGGCCAGCTACAGATCAATAAGCCACCTTCTTTCCCGGCGGCGTAGGTGGGCCGTTGCGGGTTGGCGTGCTCAGACAGGTCTTTTTTCAGGTTATACTTATGCACTGCCAATAAGTGGCTTTTTGTTTTTTCCGGGTCAACGGGTTCTTCCAGCCCACACATCCTTGCTATCCAGCCGCCCAGGATACCATCCGAAAGGCAACCCTTACCATATTGATATTTTGGTCCTTCTTTCTGTAGCAGCGCCAGCGCTTCTTCGGAATACCCGCCGCCGATGGAATTCGCTGAGGCCTTTACGGGATCAGGTGCGTTAAGTCCTGTCCATTGAATTTTTTGAATAAAATATTCACCGTCGTAAAGCTCGCTTTCGATGTACTTTCTTCCCCTGGCATATAGATCCTGGTAAGCTGTTACGTCGGTGTTCAAGGCTTTACCCATCTGTATTATCGCAGACAGGGCACCCAGGTAGAAACTGGTGATCATACCATTCGGTCCCCAGAATTCGATATCATACGTATTGTGATGTGGCTCCTCAATAATCCCGACTCTTCGGGGATCCCAGGTGTTGATAGACCAGTCAAGGCTCTTTTTTACCATAGGGAACATCTTTTTCAACCAACCCGTATCACCGCTGATGCGCCACTCGCGATGGACCTTCATGATACCTCCGAGCTGACCATCAGCCGCGGCATGAAAGTCGTGAAGAAGCGGTGTTATGGGCAGGTTTGCACGAAATCCCTGGTGCCCTTCGGCATTTTGATTCTCGCAATATTCCGTATGCCGCAGGGTTCTTTCCAAGGCAGGAAACAGGTGGGGTATGGCCTGAGCGTAGTTCCAGACATGGGTGCAGCTTCCGGCGCAACACCCCTTTACATCGGTGCAGCCTTCCCAGTTCCAAAGCCTTCCATCGTACTGCCGCAATATGGTTGGTGATTTCAGAATAGAGAGGTTTGCTGCCACGGCTTCAATTACTTCAGGAGGTAAAGTGCTTGCATAAAAAGCGTCGCGAAAAAGCCCGGACTTCTGCTTCAACTCCTGGTAATTGCTTTTCCAGTATTGTACCACCTCGCCGATATTGTTAAACTTGCTGCTGTACCACGGTTTGTAATTTTTGTCGTTGAAAGCTGACGTAGCTTCTAACCCTTTTTCTGCGGGGGTAGAACAACAATCTGTACCACACTTGATATCAGCCTTTCCCGCTTTGCCAAAGCGAACATCTGAAGCCGGCATATACCAGGACATCATTACCCTTATGGTTTTCTCTGATCCGGCATTTAATGTAAAAGGAACAAATAAGGAAGCGCCGGGTGCACCCGAGCTTACGGGTTCAACTGCTTTTACGTTGCCTTCTTTAATGGTATTCCATGCCATCGACAAGGGATCCCACCATCCGCCGCGAAACCAGCAATGGTCAACTACGGTTCCAGGTTCATCAACATAAATGGCAAAATTGCTTTCCAGGTGGGGTTTATCCGTTGTGCCATCCTGCGCGAGTAAGAAACCGCCCGGGATCTTTTTTATCATGCCCAGTTCCGAGGTTTTCTTAACACTTGCCTTCGGGTCCTGCACAACAAAATTTCGGGAATTATAAGAGAAAACGGCTTCTATTGCAGCTTTGCTGTTGTTGGTGAATTTATATTCAATTGCTGCAACAGGCAGGCTGGAATTGTCTTCGTCGGTCGGTATAAAAGGACTCCAGCCGGTCATCTGAACTTTAATGGGAAGATTATCGTCAGCAAGGTTGATTGTTCCAAACGGAAAGCGGCCTGTGAAATCAACCTTTTCAAACCTTGGCAAACCATAAATTGCTCCGCCCGATCCATTCGCATTGTTGGGTTGGCCAAAAAGCTTCCATTCAGGAACCGGCCCTTCTAAAACCCGCGCGATAGTTTTGTCTCCTCTAATCGCAATTGCACCAAACATGGTTGGCTCATGAAAGACATTGGGTTTGTTGTGAACAGACATGTGTGAAATAGCGCCGTTGCCTTCCATACAAAACATACCTGCTCCTATGCCGCCAATTGGGAACGCCAGTCGCCGGAGGTACTCGCCGGTATAAGGAGCGTTATACTTCCGGTTGCCCTTTGCTGAATCCGAACGTTCAGCTTCACTTCCGGGAACTTGCCGATCATCAGCTATCGGATTTGGTGTTGTATTTTCTAACAGGGATGCCGGCATAGCCGTAACCCCTAGCCCCCCGATACCCATATTTTTCAAAAATGCCCTGCGGTTATTTTTCTTCTTCATCGTTTCGTTAATTCAAATAAACTCAACACGTACAAGCTGAAAACGGTCCTTTCTAATTCAGGCTTCAACAACAAAAGGTCTCGGGGCTCCTGCGAGACGGGTTCCTTTACTAATTAGCTCAGAAGTTCAATAAATATTTTGGTACAACCGAATTTCTGCAGACATATTTTTGGCGGATGTGTTCACCTGCTGGTAGTCGAGGTTCATCGCCATACAAGGAAAGGGCGTGCCGGGAATGTGCTTGGGAGGCTGTCCGGGAAAAAGATACTTTGCCTTCAATATCGTTTAGTCAGCACGTTTTCTTTTTGGGACCCAGCCCTAGTAATTCTAATGAGCATCGTTGCCCGCCCGCTGCGCCCGCCCAGCTCCGCCAGTCGGACGGGCAGTCGGACAGGCGTCGAACTCTTGTACTATGATTTCACTACGCAGCTTCTTTCACAAAAAAGCTTAGCCAAACGACAGTGACTTTGCACCATCAGCATGAATATATTCAGAAAACCGGACAAGCGACTTCATGTACGCTAGCTGGTATCATTTGAACTTCCCGGAAAGCGCTTAGTAGATTGCCAGGTTTATAACCAACCATGCATACCACTGTGGCATGAATCATTTTGCCGTTTACAACGACAGAAACCCTATTGCAAGATGCATATATTGAACGTCCTCTTCATCCCAAGTGGGTTCGACCACCCGAAAAACTGTTGAAGGCATCAGCAACCGGAAAATGGGTTTTCGATGAAGT
>JASLBT010000234.1 GCA_030146445.1 Segetibacter sp.
TACCTATTTGCCGGGTTCAGTCACCACCATTGTCAGCGATGTTCCCGGTAGGTGTTGATCGGCAGAGACGATCTTAATGGTTCAACTGCCCCAGGATGGAGAAGGTTTTGACCAGCTTCAACTGCTTCTTTCAACTGCTCCATCGTACGAATACCCACAACGGCGGATGTAACAGCATCATGATGTAAGGCATACCGTATGGCTGTTTGCGCGGCTTGTTGTTCACCCGCCATCATTCGGATAGCTTCTGCGGCCTTTGCCACCTGTTCAGGGGAACGATCAAGGTACCCCTTCGGCTGCTTGTTTACCAGTAATCCACCGGCGACTGTGCCCCTTGCCAATACGCCAATGTCATTTTGTTTCAGCAAATCCAGGGAGCTTTCTTCGGGGCGCCTGTCGAGTAAGCTGTACTGCATCATTACACTGACAATATTTGACCGCTGTACATAGGCGCTGATTACATTAGGACGAATCGATGATATACCATAAAACCGGATCTTGCCTTGTTGTTGTAATAATTCAAACGCCTCAATGGTTTCATCGATCGGATCGTCGATGGTACCACCGTGTAGCTGATAAAGGTCGATGTAATCCGTTTGTAACCGTTTCAGACTTTGTTCCACCGCTTGCAGAATGTAAGTTTTGCCCGGGTTCCAATCCCAGCCGCTGCCATCCTCTCTCCACTGGTTGCCTACTTTTGTTGCAATAACGGCTTTATCTCTCCTGCCCTTGAGCGCGGCGCCAACTGCTGACTCGTTAAGACCTTTATCGTACAGGTCAGCGGTGTCGAAAAAATTAATGCCCTGGTCAAGGGCAGAATGGATAATAGCGGCGGCGTCGTTTTGATCTGTCTTGAGCGACATACAGCCAAATCCAATACGGCTAATATTCAGGCTTGATTTTCCAAGTAATCTATATTCCATGTTAATAGGGTATAACGAAAAGATGCAAAGATAAAACCATCATTACCCGTCAAAGCTTCATGGGATGAGGTTAAAACAAAATAGCCGCGACATGCACGGCTATCAATAGGGAACCTGAACATTGTTATATGTCGGTACTGGATGTTTTAGTAACGGTAACCTGGTCGGTGCGGCCGGCTCCGCCGGAATTACCACGTAGTAATAGAATCAGCAATAATACCAACACCACTGCTCCTACAACCCATACCCAGGGTTGAGTATACCAGACAGTCTCAGTTGTAGTAGTTGTTACGGTTCGGGAGCTGCTGGAAGAACTTGAACCACCGTCGTCCTGAGCCCAGGCTATTGTTTGAAATACGCTAAGCATGAAAAGGGTAACGAATGTTTTGGGGCTAAGCACCCGGGTTAGATGTTTCATGTGACTGGTTTTAGTTGAGAGATACGTTTCATTAATCCACTGCGGGATCGTTAAACAATATTCAATAATTGCGCCAGAGTCTAACACAGAGGGCTGTAAATGAGCTCATTATATCGTGTGGCTGGCCAGGCTGACGATTGATGTCCGTGCGTTGATAGCAACAATATTTAGATAGCACCGCAGTAATGGATATCCCCGCCTGCCATCAAAACAGTGACTTCTTTAGACCGTTTCAACCGCAACTGAATGGGCCGGCAGTACTAAAGCCGGAGGGCCATTGCGTTAAGCGCCATCATTTTGCGGGAAGATGCGGATCACCTTCATAAACCGGCCCATATAATAATCGTTTAATGGGGTTATCGTTACCCCGTTGGCTTTGCCGGAGCTCGAATGGATAAACGATAGTCCGTTCGCGTCGACTGAGGATATTATTCCCATATGCCCCACGATCCTGGTTGTGCTATCGGTTCCGGTAAACAGGATCAGGTCACCTGGCTTTGCGGCAGACAATTCCACTTCTCTTTCCACATTAGTAAAGCTGACGGAAGAACGCGGTACTGCTATGTCGAAACGATTGAAAACGTGGGTGATAAATCCTGAACAGTCAAATCCTGCCTGCGGGTCCGTGGAGCCATACTTATAAGTCACTCCTGTAAGCGACTGGGCGTAAGCAAGAAGTTCGGCAGGGGTAGTTCGCCCGGTTTCGATCACTGGTGGATCGAACGGCTTCACTGCAACTTCTTTCGGCGGCTCCTCTGGCGTCGTCTCTGGCAGGGTATCTATGGAAACCTGCTGCTCAGGTTGTAGCGTTTCCTTTTCCGGCTGCTTACAGCTCACACCTGCGAAAATCAATATCAATAGTAAAATGCGCATACAACACAACGGCAAAAATCTTTCCAGTACACTGATCAGGAATGATAAAATGGGTGTTTTTGTCGGCCGTGTCGTGATTCGCGGGCGATTTTCTTCTGGCGACATCATTTTTGTGCGGGTATTCGAACACACCGATGTTTTATTTCAGCGATAAGGTTTTAAGCACAGCAACAACTTTAAATGGCTTATACAGGACGGCTTAATAAGCTCACCAGGAAAAGAGTAAGACCAAGATAACGGGTGCCAGGCACATGGGATACAACATAATGATTGTGAGATCGGGTTAGAAGTTCCCGCGGCCACCATCTTGTAGAGACAAGCAACACAGCAAACGCCCGAACGAAATTGTCCGGAGCCGGTGTGGTTGTTCGAATAACGCAAAAAGGGCTGTCCGGTTAGGGCAGCCCTTTTTGTTAACGTTAGATGTAGGATTAGTTTTACCGGCTCCAGTTTTACGCTGGCTGGTCGCTCCCGGTCATATCTTCGGGGGAGGGGTTTTTAAGATAACTTTCAACTTTCTCTTCTATTGAGTTGTCTCCTTCGCCCGGTATATTACTGTCCTGCAGGTGTTCCCAATCACTGCTTTGTTCGGTAATGCCTTGTTTTTTGCTGATGACGCCCTGTTCGATTGGCTGACCAATATTGCTGGTATTGCTTGGGTCTGGCGGTGCCTCCCCATGATGACTCCTGGTTGGGTCCTCGTTTTCCAGGGGAAACGATTTGTTATCTGGATGGTCCATAGCTTAACATTTTAATGTTTTTAAATTCCTGAACCTTAAATTGAATGAACTGTGCTGTACAAATTTCCGGAAATCATCCGATCGATTTCTTCAGGTGTTTCCAGCACTTCTATCCCAAATTTTTCAGTGAAAAACAGTTCGGTCACCACCATACCATCCTGGGTTTTCTTCGCATAATAATACAAGATCTGGTTGGCGTTTACGTGCACTGTTGTTCCCGAAAGGTTTAGTTTAATGATTGCTGGCTTCATACTGTTTATTGAATATCGTAAAACAATCAGGCCACACAACGCAGCTAATACCCGCCATCTTATACCTGGTGTGCCCTGGTAGCTAAACCGTTACACGCAAGGCTGTCACAACCAGCCATAAAAATATCCTGTAAGCACAGCCCGATATACAGGTCTCAAAAGGCGCAGCAGGTCTAACAACCTGCTTTACAGCCGGTGCCGGGTACGGCACCGCGAGCAACGCAACCAAAATTTTTGGTTAATAATTGCGTCAATGCAAAATTTGCGCACTAATCGGGTTAAATTGCCGTTTTTCATTTAATTATCAAAGAATTTTGAATTTTAAAGAATTTGGCTTCGACGAAAGATTGCTCGAAGGAATAGATGCGACAGGCTATGAAACGGCAACTGCCGTGCAGGAACAGGTTATCCCACACATACTCGCCGGCAAAGATATCATTGCATCTGCCCAAACCGGAACCGGCAAAACAGCCGCATTCCTATTGCCGATTATTCATAAGATAATCTCTTCACCGAACGGTCACGACGATCACATCAACGCGCTTATCATTGTTCCTACCAGGGAACTGGCTGTGCAGATCGCGCAGAATCTTGAAGGGCTTTCCTACTTCACCTCCATCAGTTCAATAGCGGTATACGGAGGCGGTGATGGCGCCTCGTTTTCCCAGGAAAAAAACGCGCTTTCCAGAGGAGCCGATATCGTCATCTGCACTCCCGGAAGAATGATAGGTCACCTCGCAATGGGCTACGTTAAGTTTAAACACTTACAATATCTCGTCCTGGACGAGGCCGACCGTATGCTCGACATGGGCTTCAACGACGACATCATGAAGATCATATCGTTTTTGCCTCCCAAAAGGCAAAACCTGTTATTTTCTGCAACGATGCCGGGTAAGATCAGGGAGCTTGCGAGAAAAATCCTTCACCATCCCGAAGAAGTAAATATTTCCATCAGCAAACCGCCGGAAAAAATCGTTCAACAGGCATATGTTGTATTCGACGCGCAGAAATCCGCGCTCGTAAAACACCTGCTTCGTTCAAAAGATTTTAAAAGTGTACTGATATTTTGTTCCAAAAAGAATAATGTAAAGGACCTGAGTCGCGATCTAAAAAGGTCAGGTTTTTCTATCGAAGAAATTCATTCCGACCTCGAGCAGGGTATGCGCGAACAGGTATTGGCTGCTTTTATTAATCACCGGGTTAGAATACTTGTAGCAACCGACATACTTTCCCGGGGTATCGACATCGACAATATTGACCTGGTCATTAATTACGACGTTCCAAACGACGGCGAAGATTATGTACACCGGATCGGTAGAACTGCCCGGGCAGAAACCGACGGTACGGCCTATACCCTTATCAACGAAAAGGAGCAAAACAAATTTGCTGCAATTGAAGAGTTGTTAGGTAAGCCTGTTCCAAAAGCAGCTGTTCCCGAACAATTTGGTGAAACACCGGCTTACCAGCCACGTAGTGGCCGAAGCAGCAATAAAAGATTTACACACAACGGCCGCAGAAATTAAAGGGGTCCGGCACTTTATTGAACTGCAATGAACACTTACCTTAAGTATAAATCTCCGGGCAACCAGTTCGGTATTTTTGTTTCGCTGTCCTTTGGCTTTCTATTGCTTACCTCGTACGCCACTATGTTGTTGTTTCCCGACATAGGTGAGATCCTGGCGAACAAAAATGCAACTTCGAGCCCACACCTGATCACCCGTTTGAAGTGGGCTCAATTTCTTAGTGCAACGCTTTCATTTGTTCTGCCGGCCTTATTGTTTGGTTACTTTTCAAGCCCCAAACCTTTTCGGTATGTGGGCCTGTATCCACGTTTTTCCCTTCCCCTGGTACTGCTCTCAGTGGTGTTACTTATTGCCGTACAGCCGCTCGCCGGATGGCTGGGTATGATTAATTCGAAAATCAATTTCGGCAGTATGCACCAGGAACTGCAACAGGTTGAAGCCGCCTATAACCAGTCGATGCAAACATTTCTTTACATGAAGCAACCCTCCGACCTGGTAATAAACCTGTTCATGATGGCATTACTTCCAGCCGTTGGTGAAGAACTGTTTTTTAGGGGAGCACTGCAAAATGTATTGCTGCGTATGAGCAGGATTCCCTGGCTTGCGGTTTTACTATCCTCACTCATTTTCGCACTTTTACATGGAACCTTTTTTAAGTTCCTTCCCATCTTTGCACTTGGCTTAATGCTGGGGACCGTATATTTTGTTACCAGGAACCTCTGGTACAACATCATTATTCACTTCCTGAATAACGCCATCGCAGTCTTCGCGGTGTATTATCAGCACAAAAGTGAAACCCTCAAACAATTTGCTGATGACAAGCTTACTGCCCCCTTTTACCTGGTGTTGGCCAGTCTTGCAATCACCATTGCCATCATTTATTATATGAAACAAAAAAGCGAAACTGTTCTACCGGTGTTGATGACAGAGGAGGAGCAGGGCGATTTTCATACCATATGAACAACTGGTTTTTATTGCACACCACCACCAGCAACGCAGAGGCCAGCATCCTGAAAGGTATGCTGGAAGAAAACGCTATTCGGGTAATGGTTTTAAACCGGCAAGACAGTAGTTACCTTGTCTTCGGTGAGATCGAAGTTTATGTTCCCACTCACCAAAAAGAGTTAGCAAGAGACCTCATGGAGAAAGGCTGGCTTAACTAGTCACCGGGTCTAAGGCCTCGCATAATGAGTTATGCACGATTTGGTCAACGCAACAAACGGCGTCTGCTGCCCGGTACCCGCTTTGCACCAACAAAAGCGCTCTTTCCCTAACTTCATGGTTGCCGCGCCTAATTACCAACTTAACAACCTTCAATGGCTTTCAACTTTCAAACGTTCAAAACAAGAGCAATGTCCGCCATTGTTTTCGTCGTCATCATGTTAACGGGCTTGCTTTGGAACCATTGGACGTTTTTTCTACTATTTTCCATCATTCACTTTGGCTGCTGGTTCGAGTACCAAAAGCTGGTAGGTTTAATCGATAAAGAGTACCAGGAGATCACCCCATTTCATAAATACGGTGTCATGATTGCGGGTTGGGCAATAATGCTTTACATGACCAACAATGCTTTTCAAATCGCCAATATAAGGCTGCACGAAATCGGATGGTTTGTGTTACTCGTATGTGGTGTTGTGCTTCCGTTAACAGAAGTATTGTTCACGAAAAACTTCAACGTCCGTTCAATTGGCTACTCAATTTTCGGAATTTTCTACATCTCGGTAGGTTGGGCAATGATGATTGGCTTACGAACACATGGAATGCTGTTTACCGATTCTTTGTTGTCGCTCGACCTTGGTTGGGTAATACCGATATTACTCATTTCAACCATTTGGATCAACGATACCATGGCATACATTGTTGGTTCTTTAATCGGAAAAACGCCCCTGTCATCCATCTCGCCAAAAAAAACCTGGGAAGGAACAATCGGAGGTGCACTGTTGGCGGTGGCCACCGTAACGCTGGTATCGTATTCGCTCATCAGAACTGCCGACGTGTCGTCTATTATTATTATTTCATCCATAGGAGCAATCATAGGAACGCTGGGCGACCTGCTCCAAAGTAAGTTAAAGCGGTTGGCAGGTGTTAAAGACAGTGGCCGGTTAATGCCGGGTCACGGAGGTTTTCTCGACCGGTTCGACAGCCTGGTTTTGGCAACGCCTTTTGTTTGGATATACATTGTGTGGCTCCAAAATGTCTAGCGGTCACTTGCTGGCAATCCCATGATACCACTTTAAAGCTGAGGCATTTGCTTTAACAGCCTGGCAGCGCTATAAAGTAATTTGGGGGTGCCCCCTGCTTTCGCGAACGCCGGCGAAATGCAGGGGTCGGGCTTTTCGTTCCAAGTCCTCGCCCCCAACGCAGTTGGGGGACTGTGGGCTTTCCCCGTCCGACTGCGTCAGCGGGCGGGCACTTCAATCCCTCACCCAACTCGCGAGCACCAATACTAACCCAGCCCGGTTACCGGCAATTACCGAAGCACGTACGCATTGTACAACAGCGGAATAATCCACGTACTCTGTTATATTTGCAACATAATCTCACTTGATGACCATTCATAAAGAAGGATATAAAAGCATAGGTATTGCCGCGTTGATCTTTGGTATTATCAACGTGGTATCTTTTATCTTCTTAAGTGCACAGTACCCCATTATTGCAAGCATTATTTTTTGGAGCAGTTTGCTTTTGTTTCTTTTTATCGTCTCCTTTTTCAGGATTCCTTATCGAAATATGATCAGTGGCGAACAGCAGGTGATCTGCCCCGCCGACGGCAAGGTGGTTGTAATCGAAGAGATTACAGATGAAGAATACTTTAAAGATCGGCGCATACAGGTGAGTATATTCATGAGTCCTGCAAACGTACACGTAAACCGTAACCCCGTTAGCGGTGAAGTCGTATATAGTAAATATCATAAAGGCAAATACCTGGTAGCCTGGCATCCGAAATCTTCAACAGAAAACGAACGCCATAGTGTTGTTATAGAAAACGAGAAGGGTAGCATATTAGTGAAACAAATTGCAGGCGCGCTGGCCAAGCGTATCGTAAACTATCTATCCGCCGGCCAGGCCGTAGAGCAGGGCGCGGAAATGGGTTTCATTAAGTTTGGTAGCAGGGTGGACGTCCTATTACCACCAGGAACAAAGGTGGAAGTATCGTTAAACCAAAAGGTAAAAGGTGGCGTCACCGTTCTTGCAAGATTCTGATCTTGTATTGCTATACTTACCTGCCGATTGTTTACTCCCCGGTTAATCGCATTCCATTCCTTTCTGTAATTGTAGATTTTTGTTTTTGCAGGCCGATGTGAGCATGTATTTAGTGCCCTGGTATTATTGCTGGCTAATTGTTCAAAAAAGTTAATACGGTTGAAGAGTGCGACGCAACAGGAGACACATCAAGGAATCTAAAGCCCGGACCATAAAAAAGCCATAATGTGCAAGTGAATGAAGTCAGTCTGATTTGCCCCGGCGGTTTTATTTCGTACAAGTACAACAAACGAGGGAAGGAAAAACCGTGCAGTGCAATGACCACGAAAAACAGCTTAAAATGAACGACACCTTTGACATACCGGTAGTTTATAACAATGGTGAGTTGCTGCTTAAGGCGCAGCTGATCAAGGCTGGTTATATCTACAAATTCAATGTTGAAGTAGGAGATGCGAACATCATGTTTGAGCCTGATGAAGAAAACAACTACCGTGCGGTGGTTGAGCCGGAGAAGTTGCCGGGTTACAAAAACGTGAATACAGGTCTATTGCAGGCAATTGCCGGTACGCTTGAAGAGTTGGTAAAATAGCTACTCCTAAACGCTTAAAGTATATTCTCCAGCTCTCTGAGGTGATAGATGATGTGCGTTGGCTTGAGGGTTGTTTCTTCGCGGATGTGGTTCACAAAAATGGCGTCCATTCCGGCGTTGAGGGCGCCGGAAATATCTGCATCAAGGTTATCACCAAGCATGACGCTTTCATCGAGGGAAGCCCCTGTTTGCGACAACGCAAAGTCGAAAATTTCTTTTTTAGGTTTCAAACTGTTGGCTAGTTCCGAGGTAATTACCGCCCTGAAGTAATGCGCGATGTTTGCTGTTTTCAACTTTCCCCATTGAATCTTCTCAAAACCATTGGTGATCAGGTGGAGCTGGTAGCCCTTGCCGGTAAGGTATTCCAGGATCTCTATGGTATGTGGAAACAGTTCTTTTTGACCAGGCAATATTTCCAGGAAATCTGTACTGAGTTGTTTCGCCAGTTTTTCATCCCCACGTTTAAATTCGAGGAGTGCATGCCACATCCTCTTCCACTTTAACTCTTCCTGCCTGATAAAGCCATGGTGATACCGGTCCCATAATCGCTTGTTGTGAAACGAATAGGCAGTGAAAAACTCCTCGAAGGCGGGCGTTATGGTTTCATAAAGCCGGTGTGTTTCAAACAGCTCCTTCAACGTAGTTTTTGCATTCGTCTCAAAATCCCACAGGGTATGGTCAAGGTCGAAAAACAGGTGTCTGTAGCGCATGGGTGAAATTACAAAAGTAAGCGTGCAAAGTTCGGACCCGCGGCTAACTGCAGCGCCGATCCACCGGATGAGCGATAACTGAGTAGAACGTAGCGAAGCCCAAAAAAAGTTCTTACTTCGTGTGTTTAATCTAAGTCATGAATGTAATTATCACGGGGGCTTCCAAAGGAATAGGACGTGCCATTGCTGAACGATACGCTGCTGCCGGTGCAAACCTGGTGGTTTGTGCCCGCAGCGAAACAGATCTGTATGCGATGATGAACGAACTGCAAACGAAATATCCCAACTGTTCAGTCAGGGCAAAAGCTGCGGATCTTAGCCTGCGGGATGATCTCGATGCCTTTGGCAACTGGCTTTTGGAAAAAGATCTGGTGCCCGGTATACTCGTAAACAATGCCGGGCAATTTTTACCCGGAAGCATTCACAACGAAGCAGCAGGTACGCTCGAACAAATGATAGCAGTAAATCTTTATAGTGCTTATCATCTTAGCCGTATGCTGCTGCCGCGCATGATGCAAACCAGGAGTGGTCATATCTTTAACATGTGTTCTGTTGCTTCGCTAAATGCGTACTCTAACGGCGGCTCTTATAGCATCAGCAAGTTTGCTTTGCTCGGGTTTTCGAAAAACCTCCGGGAAGAAATGAAGCAATACAACATTAAGGTTACTGCTGTAATACCAGGTGCAACAATGACCGCAAGTTGGGAAGGCGCGGGCATTGATCCGCAGAGAATAATGGATTCGAAAGACGTTGCTGAGATGATCTATGCCGCATCGCAGTTGTCGCCTATGGCTGTTGTCGAGGACATCATTCTAAGGCCGCAATTGGGCGACCTTTAAGCTAGTTAAAACCAGTCCGGCGATCCACGGGTTCCTGTGCACAGTTGTCATCAGGAAAAGTGATCTATGTTATGTGGTTATACCAGTGGGCGGCAGGTTGATTAAAAGCGGCGATAAATAGCTGAAAAGCACCAGACGATCCCGTGTCAGCCGGCGTATTTTCAACTTCATTATCTTCGTGGCATGGAAGAACTACTGCAAAAAATTGACACTTATAAACAGGAAATCGATGCGGCAAAAGTTACCAATGCCGAAGAGTTGGAATCATTTCGGATCAGGTATTTGGGAACAAAGGGGCTCGTGAAAACGGTAATGGCTGAGATGAAGAATGTTCCGGCAGACAAGCGTAAGGATTTCGGCCTCCTGTTAAACGAGTTCAAACAATTTGCAGAAGACAAGTTAGAAGCACTGAAGATTGCAGCTGTCACCCCGATGGGCTCTTCGGCTCCGGAGCAGGACTGGTCGTTGCCCGGTGACCCGGTGATTGTCGGTACCCGTCATCCACTCAGCATTGTTCGGAACCAGATCGTATCCATTTACAAAAGGTTAGGTTTCGCCGTAGCCGAAGGCCCTGAAATAGAAGATGACTGGCACAACTTTACTGCGCTGAATCTTCCCGAAAACCATCCTGCGCGCGATATGCAGGATACCTTTTACCTCAACCAAAATCCTGATTACCTGCTGCGCACACACACCAGCAGTGTACAAGCGAGGGTCATGGAAAAACAACGTCCGCCCATTCGCATTGTTTGCCCCGGCCGTGTTTACCGTAATGAAACGATAAGTGCACGTGCTCACTGCTTTTTTCACCAGGTAGAAGGCCTTTACGTGGATGAAGAAGTAAGCTTCGCCGATCTGAAGCAAACACTTTATTTTTTCGTGAAAGAGATGTTTGGTGCTGATGTAAAGATCCGCTTCCGGCCAAGCTACTTCCCGTTTACAGAGCCCAGTGCTGAAATGGATATTAGCTGCACGGTTTGTGGGGGAAAAGGATGCAGCCTTTGTAAGCACACGGGCTGGGTAGAAATTTTGGGTTGTGGAATGGTACACCCAAAGATGTTGGAAAACTTCAAAATAGATCCCGAAAAATATACCGGTTTTGCGTTTGGTATGGGCATCGAGCGAATCTGCCAGCTAAAGTACCGGATCAACGATCTCCGCCTGTATTCTCAAAACGACATCAGGTTTCTTCGGCAGTTTACGGGTGCCATCTAAATAATCAGCCTGCCTGTAGCATCCAAAATAACATTCCCGGCTTGCTGTTTATTTGATCAATGATGATTTTGTTGATCATGTAATTACCTGGAAAATAGTTTGTATTCGGCTGCCCGGGAATCTATAAGTTTAAAAAGCTGTTAAAATAGCTAAATTCTACCTGTCGCTTAGATGTATGCATTAGATATCAGTGGAAAACACATAGGTATTCAGCACGTACATTTCTCTTTCATTACCAATGCAATCCGGTGAATAAACCATTTTGGTGATGCGATCAGTGCGGCTTTTTCTGTGGGCCCTTGGTTACCGGAATGCCAAGGTTTCGCTTCGGCACGAAAGTGGTGTAATCGTTATTGGCGTATCTTTCACCTTTTAATTCCACTTCAACATTCGCGCATGGCAGTCATTCTCACTTTCTTCTTTACCCATTGGTTTCTTTCTTTGTTTTTTCACTCTTTTTTCCTTCATCGTTATGCTTCTCACCAAATGTATAATGTTACACCATGGTGGGAGAGGATATTTTATTTTAGCACATGGTTCGTACAAGGATCTTCCTTTCTAGTGCCACGCGCCTACGCGGTTATGCACCGGATGCACCACACCTACAGCGATACTGAAATGGATCCGCATTCACCACACTTCTTCAAGGATGTTTATCACATGATGATTCATACTGCGGCAATTTACCGCAGGTTTCTTACGGGCGAAAACCTTCCTGATCCTCAGTTTACCAGGGAGTACCTGCCTATCTGGAAGAGTCTCGATAAGTTTGGCAGCAGTAACATTGTTCGCGTCACTTTCATGATTGCTTACACCGCAGTTTACTTTTATTTCGCCCCGAGCTATTGGTGGTTCCTGTTATTGCCGATCCACTTTTTGATGGGTCCGATCCAGGGAGCAATCGTGAACTGGTTTGGTCACAAACTTGGTTATAGCAATTACAACAATGGCGATCACTCCCGTAATACTACACCCTGGGGCGTATTGCTCATGGGTGAGCTTTTCCAAAACAATCACCACCACGCTAAGTCAAATCCAAACTTTGCTCGCAAGTGGTATGAATTCGACACCACTTACCTTGTAATGAAAGGCATGCACTTTTTTGGCATCATTAAGTTAAAGCCGCTTGAAGTTCAGCACAGCCACGAGGCTCATGGCTCCGAAAGAGTGGTTCAACACGAACGCCGCACGCAGATGTTAGAGCAATAGGCAACATCTATAGACAAATTCACAAATGTAAATTTGTTTGCTACCTCATACTCACTTAGAAAGGGTTCTGCAATGCGGAACCCTTTTTTACGTTCTGCCATTTATCATGGCTCTTTTAAATACAACAGCCTAATTTTACAGTTATCGCATCGCGGCGGTTAAAGCTAATATGATCGAAAGCATTTGTATATGCGGGGCAGGGACGATGGGTAGCGGGATAGCGCAGGTATGTGCCATGGCAGGCTTTCAGACCGTGCAGTTTGATGTTAATACAAGAATGCTGGAGAACAGCCAGCGTTCAATTAAGGCCAATTTAGAGATACTCGTTAGCAAAGCAAAACTTAATGTTGATGAGATCCCACGCATACTCTCCAGGCTGCGGTTTACGTCCGGTATCACAGAGTGTGTTGCCGACGTAGTTATTGAAGCGATCATAGAAGACGAGGAGGAAAAAGTTAGCCTGTTCAACAAACTTGCAGCTGTGAACAAACCTGGAACCATCTTCGCCACCAATACTTCTTCTATACCGGTCAGTGCTATCGGTGCAAAGGTCAATAATCCAACCCGGTTGGTTGGAATGCACTTCTTTAATCCGGCTCCATTACTCAGGTTGGTAGAAGTGGTTAAGGGAGCAGAAACATCCCAGGAGGCTGTAGATGTAGTTTACCAGCTCGCACTAACGCTGGGTAAAATGCCCGTGGTTTGCAACGACAGCCCTGGCTTCATTGTAAACAGGGTAGCGCGGCCATACTATCTTGAGGCGTTGAAAATGTTAGCCCGGGGTGATCTGACCGTGGAAACAGTCGACAGAATCATGGAAGCTAACGGTTTCAAGATGGGACCATTCAGGTTGGTCGATCTGATAGGTATGGACGTTAACTACCAGGTAAGCACATTAGTATGGGAAGCACTTGGTAAGCCACCGCGGCTTGCTCCGTCGAAATTACAGAAGCAGGTTCTTGACGCAGGAAAGCTCGGCAGGAAGTCGGGTGAGGGATTTTACCATTACAACAAATTATAACGCAAACATCAGTTTTGACAGAAACACTAAGTCAGCAAGAATCTAACGGTACAGGAGCGATCCTGGTAACCGGTGGTACTGGCCTTGTGGGTTCACACCTGATCAAGACCTTGTTACAGCAGGGCGAAACAGTTAAAGCGTTGTATCGCAACAGGGTTCCCGACAGCTTTGGCAACAAAGTTCAATGGATAAAGGGCGATATTCTCGACATCACGTCTCTTGAAGAAGCGCTAAGGGATGTGCGCCAGGTATACCACTGTGCAGCCATAATCTCCTACAATCCGGCGAAGATCAGGGAGATGTTTCGGGTAAACATCGAAGGAACAGCTAACGTGGTAAACGCCTGCTTAAATGCCGCTGTACAACATCTTTGTTTTGTTAGCTCGGTTGCTGCACTTGGTCGTAACAAAAATGGGCAGCCCGTAACAGAAGACGTGTACTGGTCTCAGGAGACCAGCAATAGCAACTACGGTAAGAGTAAATACCTGGCTGAAATGGAAGTTTGGCGCGGTGTAGGCGAGGGCTTGCGTGCCGTAGTCGTAAACCCCTCCATCATCCTGGGTGCGGGTGACTGGACGAAAGGTTCTTCAGGAATATTTAAATCCGCTTACAACGAATTTCCCTGGTATACCGAAGGTGTAACGGGCTTTGTGGATGTAGAAGATGTGGTGAAGATCATGACAGAACTGGTGGAGCTGGGCCTGAGCGGCGAGCGATTCATCATCAGCAGCGAAAACGTTCCATTTAAAGAAGTGTTCACAACGATGGCAAAGTCGTTCGGCAAAAAGCCACCGCATAAAAAAGTGAATCCCGTTATGGCCGGTATCGTATGGCGTCTCGAAAAGATAAAATCATTGATCAACAACACAGATCCCCTTTTAACGAAAGAGACCGCTACAAGTGCGCAGTCGATAGTGCGTTACGATAACTCAAAGTTGTTCAAATTTCTTCCTTCGTACAAGTATACACCGGTGGCACAAACGATAGCAAGGGTCTGTGCAGAACTATCCCAGGGTATAAAAGCAGGGCTGCAGACGGCATAGTTACTTTCCGTCCATAACTTTTTTCCAAAGCTCGGGTATGCGCTTCACCCAAATCAACTCCCGTTTTTTAGTTACGGCATCATCTGAAGGTGAGCCCCAGACAATCTTACCAGGCGCAATGTCGACACCAACTCCGCTTTGGGCAAGCACAACGGCGTTTGCGCCGATTGTAAGCGTTTTACTTACACCTACCTGCCCCCAAAGCACCACCCCATCCTCAATCGTTGTTCCTCCTGCAATCGCAACCTGCGCCGCAAACAAGCAATTTTTTCCAACTACTACGTCGTGGGCAATATGAACCATGTTGTCGAGCCGCGAACCTTTCCCGATCCTTGTCTCAGAAGTTACACCACGGTCTATGTTACAACCTGCGCCGATTTCCACATCGTCTTCGATTACTACATTGCCGCAGCTCAGCATTTTTTTATACCACAGCTCGCGGTTCTTTTTGGTGTTGTAATAAAATGCGTCACTACCGATTACCGATCCGGACTGAATAACCACATTATCCCCGATTACTGAATAGTCAAGAATCGAAACATTTGGATGGATGATCGTGTTTTTTCCTATTGTTACATGATGGCCAATAAACACGTTCGGCATGATCACGGTACTCTCTCCGATTACCGCGGTATCACTGATGGACTTATCTGCCGGCTGAAATGGTCTGAAGTGATTTACTATTTTGAGATATGCTTCGAAGGGTTCTTTAACAACCAACAGCGCTTTCCCTTCCGGCACCACAACATCTTTAGAATCGATGATAATAAAATTTGCGTTGCTATTTAAACACTTATTATAGTATTTCGGATGATCAACAAAAACGAGGTCTCCTGCTTCAACCCGGTGTATTTCGTTTATGCCTGTTGCCTGCATGTTATTGTTGCCGATGATCTCTGCATTAATAAGTTCAGCCAGCCAATTCAAGGTTACCGGTGCAGGGAATTTCATATCCGAAGTGTTTTGCCAAAGGTAGTATTTGACCTCTATACAAAGGCCCTTAATGCAAGATCCTTTGAGGAGGGTTCATGGGAGGATACATGCTAAAAATGCGGTCGTTAAAGCAATGAGTGTAATGATGAACGATAAGATTTGCAGCAACTGAAGCGTGGAAGCCGATGGTTGCCGCAGTGGGCTAAAATCAGCCGCCAGGCTGCACCTGGTTGCTCATACGATTATCGGTGAATGCAGCGATCTATATCGTGGAATTTCGGAGGATACGACGTGCATTCATCAGGTCTCGGCTGTTGTGCCGTGCACGATCAACCTGAGTGGTTCATTTGCGAAAAGAGCCAATAAGATCAGCCCGGCGGTACAGTTAGTAAGTTGTTTCCTTTATGTTCAGTAACGTTCACGCGAATGGTATAGCAGGGATGCAAAATTTTGTGGTTCAGCGTAAAAGCTTCACGTCGATTCAGGCGTGTTACGATTAGCATTTTTGCAGAATGGCAATGATCTCTTATTGCATGTTACGGCTGGCTCTCACGCGGAGATGTAAAATAGTTTTGTGCTTTTGCAGAATCCGTCTGATCTCGTGTTGTTTCTTTTGGAACCCTCGTTCGTAAACTGATGCTCACATGATCAAACCAGAACTTCGCTCGGCTGAAAGCCTTTGTTCATGCGGCTTTCGGCGTTGTTGTGGCGTTGTACCACCAACCAACAGATATGCACGCGATCGTAGGCAAAGCGGGAGTAAACTATTCTTATTCACAAAACGATTTGAAATTGTGTATAAAATATTATAAGAAAATTTTTGTGTTAGCGGAAACAATTTTTAATATTGTGTAGGGAATATTATTTCCCTGTACTTACTAACCCATCCATATATCAAAGCCCGGTCATTACCGGGCTTTTTTATTTTTATGCAACGCTACTTTGCCATCTACAAACCTTACCTCGTATTATCGCAGTTTACAAGTACCGAAGGAAAAAAATCACTTGCGGATTTCTTCGATGTTCCAAACGATGTGTACCCCGTTGGTCGTTTGGATTACGATAGTGAAGGACTGTTGTTGCTTACTAACGATGCTCAGGTAAACCAATTTTTATTACATCCCAGGCATAAACATGAACGTGAATATTGGGTGCAGGTTGATGGCCTGGTTACAGCCGAAGCAGTGGAGCAATTACAAAAAGGAGTGGTCATTAACATAGATGGTAAGCCCTACAAAACTGCGAGGACCAAAGTCGCGATCTTTTCAGCTGCTCCTGAAGTAAGTGAACGTATTCCACCGATACGGGTAAGAAAAAATATTCCCACATCCTGGCTCAGGATTGTTTTAACAGAAGGAAAGAACCGGCAGGTAAGAAGGATGACTGCACACGCTGGTTTTCCAACACTTCGTTTAATCCGGTATCGTATAGAAGATCTGACCCTCAATGCTATGCAGCCCGGAGATTTGCAGGAGTTGAATAAAGATGTATTTTATCGTTGGTTGAAGCTTTGATGCCGTGTATCAATGTCCCTGTTTTAGATGGAAACAGTTTCATAAAAATCTTCAGCATCAAAAACCAATCAACTAATTTTCATTTTCTAAAAACATTGCAGCGTTTATCCATTTTGAATGAATTGACGTAGTGGATAACATCAGTCCCGGAAGCGTTTAAGACTGAGTGCTACAATCCCAAACGACCGCTGATCATTAAAGGCCTTTCGAAGCAGTGGGACGCACTTGAGAAGTGGAACCGAACTACTTCAAACAGTTGATCGGTGACAAAAAAGTCGCTCTGTACAACAACAAAAAAACCACGCTTATACTCCAGTCAACACCGCAGATGATTACTAAACGTTCGGTGAGTACATTGATATGATCAGTGCAGGTCCGGCGGGCTGGCGAATTTTCCTCTTCAATATATTTGAACATGCTCCTGTACTCACGCGTGACTTTACCTGGCCCGATCACCTGATGAAGGGCTTTGTAAAACTGTTTACAGGCTGTGCTACGAGTATTACCCATATGCACTTCGATTATCGACCTTCACACATCCTGCACAGGAAATTCTTTGGTCGAAAAAAGGTATTGCTGTTTCCATTTAAAAAACAACACGAACTATACAGCAAGCCGTTTGAAGTACTTAGTATTGCGGATTTCTCACCATACGATGTTGCTGGTAAAACCCGGGAGTATGATGACTTTCCTGCAGTGAGACTGGCCAGGGGTTATGAGCTGATTCTTGAACATGGTAATACGTTGTTTATGCCCGCAGGTTTCTGGCAGCACATGGAATACCTGGATAGTGGTTTTGCAATCAGTCTAAGGGCCCTTCAGTTGTCGGGGACCGGCAAACTCCACGGTGCCTGCAACTTATTCGGGGTGCGAAACATAGACACGTTGATGAAAAAAACAATGACCAATTCCTGGTACGAATGGAAGAAGAAAAAAATTTACGAACTCGCCGTTTAAGAGTTGCCTGCATACGCCTGTTTGACCCGCTGAAGTTATCTGCTGATGGGCCGGGATTGCACGAATGTAGCGTACTTAAACGATCAGTTGTTTCATTTGCAGAGACGATGGATTTGTCAGAACGACCTCAATTTTAAGAGTTCCTTTACCAGTTATTAGATCAGGATCGGCTGTTATTCACATCATGCAAGTGGTACCCCCTCGACTCAATAAGATTGTACTAACATATAAAAAAAGCCCCGGCGAATACCGGGGCTTTTACATGTATAAAATTTTAAGTTAACCCATGATCTCCCAAACTTCCCTTCCTCTTAAGAGCTTATCCAGGTCACCTTCACCTTTAACAGCGATTGTTTCTTCGATCTGCATTTGCATGAGATCTTCATAGCAATCGCGGTGAGTTTCGTAAAACACACCGAACGGACGAGGGAAATGGGCCTGACCCTGGATGGGATCATCGAACATACGTACAAGTGTCTGCGCTTTATAGAAGTCGTTTTCATCATGTATCCACAAATCACTTGCACTATAATCAGAACCGAGTTCCACGATTACAGGGCGGAGACCGTCTATACGAATTCCTTTATTTTGAGCAGCACCGAAGATCAGCGGTTTACCATGTTCCAGGAACAGGGTCTCCTCAGGCTTCGACGACTTTTCGGTAAAGATTTCGAAAGCACCGTCGTTAAAGATGTTGCAGTTTTGGTATATCTCTAACAGGGATGTTCCGCGGTGTTTATGACTGCGCGACAACATCGCCTGTAAATGTTTGGGGTCACGATCCATACTCCGGGCAACAAACGTTGCATCGGCACCCATCGCCAGGGCTAATGGATTATAAGGATGATCGAGGCTACCATAAGGTGTACTCTTGGTAACCTTCCTGCGCTCACTGGTGGGAGAATATTGACCCTTTGTTAAGCCATAAATCTGGTTATTGAACAATAACACATTCACATCAAAGTTTCTGCGCAGCAGGTGCATCGTGTGGTTGCCTCCAATGCTCAGGCTGTCGCCATCTCCGGTTACAATCCAAACACTCAGTTCGGGCCGGCTTGCTTTTAAGCCGCTTGCGATTGCAGTGGCCCTGCCGTGAATGCTGTGCATCCCATAGGTATTCATATAGTACGGAAAACGGCTGCTGCAACCAATGCCGCTAATGATTACAATGTTCTCTTTGGGTACACCAATGCCAGGCATAATTTTCTGGACCTGAGCGAGGATCGAGTAGTCGCCACAGCCCGGGCACCACCTCACTTCCTGATCGGTAGCGAAGTCCTTCGCTGTCAGCAAGGCGGGTGCGTTAGGAGCGGGTACCAGTTGTTCTGATATAGTAGACATTTATAAAAGTATTTTAAAAACCAAAGGTCACTAAATTAAACAAAATGGTTCTTATTTTAATAAGAGTTTAAGATAACCTCTGATCTGCGGGGAGACCTGCCGCCTCCTGGCTGTTCTAAGTGTCGCATGTTCAGTCACCAGGATTGGACCATTGCTAATCCGCCGTGCTGTTCTCCTGTAAGGCTTCCCAGTATTCTGCCGCTCTCCTCGTATGTGGAATTACGATTGTACCGCCAACGATATTCGCTACGGCAAAAATTTCATACATCTGTTCTGTGGAAACCCCAAGTTCATAGCTTTTTCCCAGATGGTACTTGATACAGTCGTCACAGCGTAATACCATGCTTGCTACCAAACCCAGCATTTCCTTTGTTTTCTTATCAAGCGCGCCTTCGTCGTAAGTGTTGGTGTCCAGGTTCCATAGCCGCTTCATTACCAGGTTATTTTTACTTAGGATCACTTCATTCATTTTCTCCCGGTATTCGTTGAATTCATTCACTAATGCTGACATAAAATTAAATTTTTACAAAGGTAGGGCGATGGCCGTTTGCAGCCGTTAGCACCCGGGTTTCAGCGCGATCAAACAAATTATTGGGACTACTGTTTAGGGTTTCTGTAATTTTAGTCGAAACAAGACCTAGACAATGGAAACTGCACAATTCGATTTCGGCATCATTGGCGTTGGCGTAATGGGAAGTAACCTGTTATTGAACTTAGCAGATCATGGATTTAAAGTTGTTGGTTACGACAAAAACAAAGAGAAAACCCACAACCTGGAGCAATCTGCACGTCCAGGCACAACCATCAAGGGGGTGAATACCGTTCCGGAGATGATGGACCTGCTCGCGAAGCCGCGGAAAATCATGTTCCTGGTGCCGGCCGGTAAGATTGTAGACGACGTGATCAACGACTTATTGCCATTTGTTGATCATGGAGATATTCTCGTAGATGGGGGAAATTCGCATTATACCGATACACTCAGGAGGATCAATTACCTGCAGGATAAAAACGTGCACTTCGTTGGAGCAGGGATCTCAGGTGGTGAGGAAGGTGCCCGTACAGGTCCGAGCATTATGCCTGGTGGCGATGAAGAAGCGTACAGAAGGCTAGAGCCATTATTTGTTTCGGTTGCAGCATCTGTGGATAACGTACCATGTGTAGCTTACCTTGGAAAAGGGGCTGCAGGCCACTACGTTAAAATGGTGCATAATGGAATTGAGTATGCGATTATGCAGCTTATCAGTGAAGTATATGACCAGTTGAAAGACGTCGGTGGCTTATCAAATGCCGAACTGGCACAGGTTTTCTCCGACTGGAACAAAGGAGAGCTTCAATCATTTCTTGTAGAAATCACCGCACACATTTTTAAAGAAGCCGATGATAAAACATCCAATGATCTCGTCGACATGATCCTTGATAAGGCAGGTGCAAAAGGGACGGGTAAATGGACCTCCCAGGACGCCCTCGACATCTCTGTGCCGATTCCATGCATCGACGCTGCAGTGACAATGCGAAACATATCGTCACTTAAAGAACAGCGAATCAAAGCAGCGGCTTTATACCCGTTCGAAATTCCGACACCGGATGTGAACAAGGCAGAACTAATCAAAGAGTTGCATGACGCCTTACTTTTTTCGGTTGTCGCAAGTTACGCTCAGGGATTGAACATGCTCAGTGTAGCATCAGTTCACCTGGACATGCAAATAGATATCCTCAAGGTCATCAACGTGTGGAAGGGCGGATGTATAATACGGTCATCCTTGTTGAAAGTCTTCGAACTGGCGTACTCCAGTGATCCACACCTGCAGAACCTTTTTTTGCACCCGGACATCTCGGAGATTATCTTAAGAACCCAGGCCAGTGTTAGAAAGGCCGTCTCCAGGGCAATTACCGCGGGTTTGCCAGCTGCGGCCATGTCGTGCGGATTGTATTATTTCGATGCATTCCGCGCCGAGCGACTGCCGGTCAACCTTGTACAGGCACAACGGGACTTCTTCGGTGCGCACACTTACGAGCGCGTCGATCAACCCGGTGTTTTTCACACCGAATGGAACGTGGTTAAACCATAAAATACTAATCTCAAAACCGGGTTGGCGGATGCACCTTGTATTTCTGAAGTCAGACATTCGATACAACAGCAGACCGCATAACATAAAATTTACTGATGAAAAACAGCAAGCCGTTAGCATCAACGATATTATTCATTTTTGGAGGCAGTGGAGACCTTAATCAACGTAAACTGTCACCTGCCTTATTCAACTTGTTCCTCGATGGTCTTATGCCCGAAAACTTTTCCATAATCGGCCAGGGTCGAACAAAGTACACCGACCTGACTTTTAGAAAATACCTGTACGACGGCATCCACGCCTACTCACGGCGCAAAGACGAAAACGGCGACTGGGCAGAATTTTCGAAACAGATCAGTTACCTGCCCGGTAAACTCGAGGACGAGAAAGTATTTAAGAAAATTGGCCAGATCGTAAAAGAAAAAACGGAAGAGTTTGGGCAGGAACCTATAGTCATCTTTTATATGGCCGTGGCACCACAGCTTGTGCCCGATATCGCCTCAAAGCTGAAAGAACTGGATTTTTGTGGCAATACCAAGGCTACCCGTATTGTAGTAGAGAAACCTTTCGGGCACGACCTTAAGAGCGCCCATGAACTGAACATGCTGCTGACTTCGATGTTTAAGGAAGAGCAAATCTTCAGGATTGACCACTACCTGGGTAAAGAAACAGTTCAGAACATCCTGGTAATGCGTTTTGCAAATGCCCTTTTTGAACCCATCTGGAACAGGAACTATATCGAACACGTGCAGATAACGGTTGCAGAAACCGTAGGTGTAGAATCAAGGGGGAATTACTACGAAACATCCGGGGCTTTAAGGGATATGGTCCAAAACCATATTCTTCAGCTGCTGTGTATGATAGCGATGGAAGCGCCTGTATCGTTCAACTCCAATGAAATACGGAACAAGAAAGTTGATGTATTGAATGCATTGCGTCGCATAAACAAAGAGGATGTTGCAAGCGTAGCTGTCCGTGGGCAGTACAATGATGGTTGGATACAGGGAACCGAAGTAAAAGCTTATCGTGAAGAAGAAAAGGTTGAGGAACAGTCGAAGGTCGAAACATTTGCAGCAGTGAAGTTCTTTATTGATAACTGGCGGTGGCAGGGAGTGCCGTTTTATGTGCGGACGGGAAAGCGCATGCACGAAAAAACATCGCTGATCACCATTCAGTTTAGACCAGCACCGAATTATTCATTCCCCGAAGAAGCAACGCATACGTGGCGGCCAAACAGGCTCACGATCAGCATACAACCTGAAATGGATATCCGCCTCCGCTTTCAGTCCAAACGCCCCGGGCCAGAGATGTCGCTACACCCGGTGGACATGATCTTCAACTATAAGGAAGAATATGGCGGAGCTGAACCCGAAGCTTATGAGACGCTGCTCCGGGATGTTATGGAAGGTGATGCTACCTTGTTTATGCGTGCCGACCAGGTTGAAGCCGCGTGGCGGGTGGTAACACCTATCATGGAAGCCTGGGAAAAACGTGAGCCGGTCGACTTCCCGAATTATCAGCCGGGCTCATGGGGTCCGGAAGATGCCGAGGCCCTTATTGCAAGGGATGGTCACAACTGGATCAACATCAATTCGGTAAAAGACTCAAAAGAACAAAAGTAATGATGAAACTACACGTCTATCCTTCTGTTGCCGAAGTGGTAACCAGCCTTGCCGGGTGGATATCCGACTACATTACCGAAACGCTGGAAAAACAGGATCGGTTTACCTTTTGCCTCGCCGGCGGGTCCACACCAAAGGACCTATACCATATACTCGCTATGAGGTATAGCGATAACGTCGACTGGAAAAGGGTTCACTTCTTTTGGGGCGATGAAAGATATGTCCCCTACAATGATGACCGTAACAATGCCCGCATGGCCATTGATGCCTTTATATGTCATACCAATGTTCCCGACAGCCAGGTACACAAAATGGATACCGGTGTTGATGAAAACACATCGGTATACGACTACCAGAAAATTCTCGAATCTTATTTTAAGGACTCGTCCACTTCATTCGACCTCACATTGCTTGGCTTGGGTAGCGACGGTCATACCTTGTCACTCTTTCCGTCAAACAATAACAGTTTTTCTACCTGGACTGCTTCCGTACGGGGTCCGGAGGTTTTACGGTTAACACTGACACCTGAGATCGTAAACCGGTCAAAGGAAATTGTGTTTCTTGTAGCGGGGGAAGAAAAGGCGGAAAAAGTAGCGGCGGTTATCAATGGAGCCGACGATCCGAAACGTTTACCTGCCCAACTGATTAAGCCTGTAAATGGAGACATTCATTGGTTTCTTGATGCCGCCGCAGCGAAAGAATACAAGGGCTAGTTGGCAGTAGGCAAAGCGGGGTAGGTGAGCGTAATTTACTGATCGTTCTTTCTGCTCCCGGGACCCAGAGGAAAGCACCTGGAGCAAGCCGAAAAGTGTTTTGCCGTACAAGTGAGTGACACCCGTCCGACTGCGCAGCGGGCGGGCAACGATGATCAATAGAATTCCTTTAGCCCGTCCCCAAAGCATTGTGTTTACAATAACAACGTTTTTTGTGACTGGTCATTTAGGGATTCGGGGTTCCGTTTCTCTGATCCGTAATCTGTCATTCATTTCTCTCTCCGCTATCTCTGCCACGCTGTATCTCTGCGGTCGATTGCAATGTCGGCCATGGCTCATCATTCCAGCTGCAAGTATGCCGGCGGTACGTGATCCGTTAGCCAAACCTTATTTTTCGACAAGAAAAAATGGTGACCGTTGGCGTGCATCGCGGCAGCATTAACCAACAATATCACCGGCTTTCCCCTTCTGGCACCAACTTGTGTGGCGGTTTCGATGTTTTCACTAAGGTGTACATGTTGTCTGCCTTGCTTTTGCAATCCATTGTTGACTATTGCGGCTACAAACTGTTGAGCCGTTCCATGATAAAGCAGTGCCGGTGGTTTAATGGGCTGGAGGTTTAAATTGATGCTTACCGAATGTCCCTGGCTTGCGCGTATGAGAGTAACATCATCATTATAGGCGAACCGTTGTTTACTGTTGGTGCGCACGACTTCGTCAAGCATTGACCTATCGATGGCAGTACCTTTTCTGTTGATAGCTGCGATAAGCTCATCAATTGGTGTCCACCCGCTTTCATCCAGCTTTATACCAACGTACCCCGGCTGGTGACGCAACACAAGGCTTAATAATTTACTCAGTTGTACCAGGTTTTTGCTCATGGTTGCCTGCATTTGACGGTGTTCAGTTGACGTAGACAAACTACTTTTCCCGCCTGGTTTGTAGTTGCCCGCCCCTTGAGCCGAAGGTGAGACGGGTGATACTGTGCATGAAAAAGCCCCGCAAAAGCAGGGCCCGGGAAATTGAAAGTTCTTCTAAAGGGGATATCTTCCATCGGAAATGTATTTTGCAGCGATCCTCCTGCGGGCTTCTTTCACGTTAAAAGGTTCGGTTTTCGTGAATCGCTTCAAGCCAAGCAGCATCATTCGCTGCTCATCACCTTCTGCAAATGCGTTTATCGCATCCTTGCCATATTTGTTGATCCGGTCTGCGGCATCAGCGATATAGGTCTTAACCATATCGTTTTCGATCTGCACTGAATTAGGGCCATTTCTTTCGGCAAGCTTAATCAATCTTAGCAGGCCACTTTCAGCATTGAACGTTTCAATGGCCATGTCGGCAATGTTCATGAGCACTTCCTGCTCCTGTTCAAGCTTAACCATAAACTTTTGAACAGCAGCTCCGGCGGTCATCAGTATCGCCTTTTTAAAATTCGATATGGCTTTAAGTTCTTTTGCAAATGGCGTATCATCATCGTTATTGAAATCGGGAATGCTCATCAGCTCTTTTTGTACGCTCATCGCAGGGCCCATGAGGTCGAGCCTGCCCTTCATTGCACGCTTAAGCATCATATAAACCGCTTGCTAACGGTTGATATGATGCTTAAGCGTGC
>JASLBT010000024.1 GCA_030146445.1 Segetibacter sp.
TAAGGACTGGTCGGCCGCCTTGATGATTGAGACATTCGCGAAAGGTAAAGGCGCTGATTTCTGGTCCTGGAGTTTACCGGAAAGCGTACCGGCCTGGGGAAATACCACGGTGCCAATGCAGCAAAGCAGGACAGTAGTAAAAAGACACACGGTTCTATGCACGGTGTTTTGCCGGGAGAAGGTTGCTGATTTCAAGAAGATAAGGTTGGTTGTATGATGGAGGTGTTCAGAATGGTGCCACTTTCGTAAGTAGTTCATCTTCAATGATGCGCATTGCCGTATAAATACGAAATTGTTCGTAACCGAACAGCCGGTTGTCCGGTTTTGATACAATTAAACTTATTTGCACCTTGATCCCACTTATTAATTTCACCAACCGAAAAAACCGGCTGTGCACAGGTCGCTAAACGGCTGGTCAGCAAAAATTTGCAGGTCATCCTGTATATCGACAGTTCATCTTATTCGGGCAACTACTTGTTTTTTCTTGTACCAACTTGCGGCGGAAACGGAACGATCAGCAGTACTCCACAACACGGTACCCGACTTTGTTAGAGCCGGTAACGTATGAATTGATGGTCGATCAAATATCACGCTCAACAATCGGATAATGAGACTTATGCTATTCATTGTGCTGGTAAGTATTATAGCCTGTAAAGAGCTGCAGCACAACAGCAACCCTGCACCGTTACAGGTTAAACAAATGATCGAAAATACGCCGGAAGTACCCCGGTTGATACAACTCGGCCAATTGGCGAAGACCGAAATTGAGCAGGCAACAAATGAAGAAATGGTGAATGCATTGTCGGAGAAGTATAAAACCATTATCCACAACTACCTGGCAGATTCCAGTCACTCAGTAATAGAAGAAATGATTGCCAGGGTAGAAAGAGTGGAGCCTTCGACTGACCAGGTGTATGTATCCCTGCACCATGAGATGTTCAAATTCTATGCGTATGTAGACAAAGCAGAGAAAGACAGGCCTGCCTTAAACGAAATTTTTCAACGTGTAAAGAAGATGCGGGTAAACAGCGATACCACCTTGAAGATGATCTACCTGGGTGAATGTGAGTTAGGTTTTTTTAAGGACCAATTTGAGATAACCATCAAAGCAGTTCCGGTTCCCACTAATTTGAAGGTCGATAACAAACTGGTTCAGCAACTTAAACTATTGCAGTAACAGTACTGCTTGCTGTAACTTTACCCGGAAGGCTCTGAACTAACCGACGATTCAACCCTATCCCCCCTTTCATTAATCAACCAGCCACCTCTCCTCACCCATTTACCACATTCACCGGTCTGCCCTGCACGAATGCGTGTAAATTCTGTACGGCCATGCCGATCAGTCGTGACCTTGCTTCGAATGTTGCCCAGGCAATGTGCGGAGTAATCACGCAGTTGTTTGCAGTCAGCAGGGGATTGTTTTGATTGGGCGGCTCCTCTGAAAGAACATCAACGGCTGCCCCGGCGATCACGCCGGAATTCAGGGCGTCTGCAAGGTCTTGCTCGTTAATGACCGGTCCGCGTGAAGTATTGATGAGGAATGCAGAACATTTCATTTTTCCAAGGCTGTCTTTGTTGATCAGCCCGCGTGTTTCGGGCACCAACGGACAATGAAGACTAACTACATCAGCAGTTGCGTAGAGTTCGTCGGGTTCAACCCACTTGAAGTTCTTGCGGTGCGACTGGTCTGTTTGCGACCGGCTGAACGCAATTACTTTCATTCCAAATGCTGTCGCAACATCGGCGACCTTGGCGCCGGTACTTCCAAAGCCGACTATCCCAATGGTTTTATCTGCCAGTTCTGTTAACGGGAAGTTCCAATAGCACCAGTCGGGCGACCGGGTCCACATCCCATCGAATACCGAATCGCTATGTCGCTGTACCCTGTGGCATAGCTCAAGTAACAATGCGAATGTCATTTGAACTACCGACGATGTGCCATAACCCGGTATGTTGGACACGACGATTCCTTTGTTCCGGGCGGCTTCGATATCAACCACATTATAGCCGGTCGCAAGTACACCAATGAATTTGAGTGCAGGCAGTTGCGTTATTACCTCTGCAGAAAGGGGGGTCTTATTGGTAAAAATTACCTCCGCATCTTTTGAGCGGCTAATTACCTGGTGCGCCGGGGTACGGTCGTAAACCTCGAGTTGTCCTATGTTTTCGAATTCGTCCCAGCTAAGGTCACCCGGGTTCAGAGCGTGACCATCTAATATTACGATCTTCATTCTGTTGTTTTATAGTTTACGGATCAATCCCGCCGTATTTGATTTTATCGCTCCCCTATGTACTGTAAAGCTGCCGCGAACTTTCCTTTGCGGGGAGCCAGAATGGTTCACCGGCTGATGGGATGGTACGTTGCCAGTACCGGTACAGCAGCATTCACCCGTATCCCGTTGTTCCGGTTAGCTTTACTAATGAGCCTTATGCCCGGCTTTTTTGCAACCCATTGCACGATAAAAATTGCCGAAAGCGTCAATTTATATTTTCGAGGTTTAATTACCCGTGGCGGCTTTTGTCGGGTTACCAAACCCGTGACTGCAATGGTTAGAAGAACAGTAATTAAGATGTTTAAATAAAGTAACCCGCAGCAACCGCTACAGCGTTACTCCACAATATCCTTCCCCTCATATGCCCGGGACCAGGATCGTGAACACGTAAGTCATTATCAGTGATCATGTAAATGAGCATTTTAAAAGTAAGGCTATGCTTTAATGTAAGCCCAAAAGCTCTCCTACTTGCGATATCAATAATCGTTATGAACCTTTAACATCCCCAGGTTAACAGAAGGTCCCCCAACGGGCGCTTAAAGTTTATACCAGCCCGCGTGACCATGAAACCAACATCACCTGGGCAGGGAGCAAAAAAGGTCAACTGCCTGAAGGGTAGAGATCAGGAGGTTCATTACGCAGTTTTATGTCCAGTGGATGCAAGGCATTTGTTCGATCAATAAAGATGAAGGCATCGTAACGCCTTGGCATAACAGAAGGCACAAAATACGGAAACTGAACATTGTCGGGATGATACACCACGCCAATCGCGCGGTGGCCAATCTGCTTTTTAAAAAACTTGTCATTGATGATGTCTTTTGAAAGAACCAATTTATCGGTTGCGCCCGTTTTATGCAAAATGTCTTCCCAGCTACCTTGCTCAGCTTTGGGAACTTCCATAACCTTGAAAGGCGCTCCCCATGCCGTGGCCGCGATCACTGTGCCCTGGTATGTACCGAAGCCCACAATGAACACCTTTTCTTCACCATATTCTTTTCTTACCAGTTGTCCAACGTTTACTTCACCACTTTCTGCCATGTCGGTAAAGCGTGCATCACCTACGTGGGTATTATGTTCCCAAACAATAGCTTTCGACGTTGGCCCATGAAATGAAAGCAAACGTTTCAGCGTAGCCATCATATGGTTGTCGCGAATATTCCATGACTCCGGACCACCTTTGGTCATCGCCCTGTAGTAACGTTCCCCGTTCAACGCGACCAGGGCATTTTGTTCCATCACGAAGTCCGATTCTGTTTTAGCTGTTTTTTCCTCAGTAAGCTTTTGCACCGAGCGCCAGAACCGGCTGGTCTCGGTACGGCAACCGTCTTCGAGGTTGGCAACAGCCAAAGCGTATTGTTGTGCATCTGCGTTATATGGTTGAAAACAGTCGTGTACTTTATTGGCTGCTTTCACGATTGAGGGACCGGCCTCTTTGAGATATGGCATCAATTACGACATCGATTCCCACAGACAATATACGTCCAGGCCGAAAAACCCGACTTTTTCTTCCGAGCCCTTACCCTGGTTGTATTTGTTCAACCAGTTCACCAATGAAGCTATCTCGGTATTTCCCCACATCCATGTCGGCCACCTGTTGTATTGGTGCAGCAATTGAATCACCTGGTTACTGTCTTTCAGTGGTCCCTTTACAAAATTGTTGACCCGGTAGGAGTCTGCCCATTCGCTCTCCGATGCGATGAAGTCAAAATTTTTCTCCTCAATAAGTCTTTTTGTTATGGCGGCCCTCCAGGTATAAAATTCCGAGGTACCATGCGTCGCCTCGCCCAATAATACCACCCGCGCATCCCCAATCTGTTCCAGTAATACGTCGAGGTCCTTTTCGTTTCGCAGCGGGTAGTTCGGGATTTTTACACGGATCGAATCTTTTCTCTCCCTTTGCGATGCAAAGCTATAATCAGTGTTGTCCGTTAGTGAAGCAGTAGTGACCTTTTTGTTATCGGCTGCTTTTTGCCGGCAGGAGATGCAAAAAATCAGCAGGCAAACGACGGTATAAAATCGGCGGGTTCTCAAGGCTGCAATCATCACATATACGTTTTCCAAAATATCACAATTAAAGGGCCAGATCAACGCCAATAGCGGGTGCTCCCGCCTTTTATAAGGTAGTTCAAAATGATCGCCAGGTATACGCGATATCTGCCGGCACGCATGCCATAATACCAATAAGTTGTTATATTGTAGCTGGCGACCAAAGTGCATAAGCGATTGAAACAATTGTACATCATTGCAACGGTCCATCAGCAACAATCAATCATTTCTATATGAGCGAAGATTTTGAAAACTCAAGAGCTTCAGGCGTACACTACCAGCTAAGCAAATTAGCAGGCAACTGGGAGGGCATTACCAAAACATGGTTTGAGCCGGATAAACTTGCAGACGAGTCGCCCATGTATGGGCAGATGCGAACCGTACTTGGCGGCCGCTTTATCATGCACGAGTATACCGGTAGCTTCGGCGACAAGCCGTTTACCGGGATGGCCATCTTTGGATACGACTTTGCTTTACAAAAATTCCAGGGATTTTGGATCGACAGTTTTCATACGGGAACCGCAATGATGTTTTCCAATGGCAACAAAGGCGATCAGAATTTAACCGTACTCGGCAGCTATGCTTACGTGACCCCCGAAGTCGAGCAGCACTGGGGTTGGCGCACCAGTATTGAAATGGTAAACGACAACGAGATAATCATCACCGCCTATAATATCACTCCCGAAAACGAAGAAAGCAAGGCAACAGAAACCGTTTATAAAAGGGTGAAATAAAGCTCACCCTATTGATGTCGTTTTACTAACGCCTTCCTGGCTACGAGGCGGCGGAATTCTAATGATCATCGTTGTTTTACTCCCGTCCGACCGGCGCAGCCCTACCGTGTACACACAAATGCACTTTGGTATTAAACCCTCTTGAGAACTGACAGAAACTTTTCGTTGAAGACCGAAGATGCCCATTGCGGCGGCGATAAAGTGCTCCCGGACAACCGGGACGATGATGCCATCGAAAACCAATGCTGGTACCCAAAATATGAATCGAAAAAGATGTGTATATACGGTAGGGCGCAGCCGGGCGGGCCCTTTTACGGCAACAATGCTATTCAACAGATACACCCCGGGGCTTAAGTAGACGACAGTATGCTGATCTTCTTTGGGGATCGATATCGTTTACTCATCTATTCCAATATACATCGGGCATAAATAGACCTCTCCCACTTCCCGCCCCAGGCGGGCTTAACATACGGGAATGTATTGTCATTAAAGTCGCTATTACGTGCCAGAACGCCGCGCACAGCCGGTGAATATTATCCTGCCTTACAAGCCATCTCGCCTTCGGACAGTCGTACGGTCGGGTCAACTGCCGTTAAAGAGTAGCCATTCAGCCTGTCTCTACAAAACTGCAAACATTACGGAGCAGTGCAATTTTCTTCAATACCATAGTCAGCTTCCGGTTACACTACGTTGTATAGCATCGTCGTTTGCACCGCATTTCATAAACGTAACTTTTGATAGAGCTAGCAGGCGATTGTAAAGCGCGGTGACGTTCGGCTCGTTCGTTAAGATTTCCTACTCCATCCCGCAGGCCGCATTCAAACCGGGCTAATCTCCGGGAATTCCACAACAGGAATTCACCAGCGACATTTCGCAATTCATGCGTGCATCTGAACAACTCAGGCAAAACCACATTTCATGCGCTTGCCAGCCGGGATAGTTTCACCGGCATTACCGGCAATAAGAACATACTTAGGTAGGTCGCCACTCACAAGTAACGCAGTGAGCAGCACAAGTGGCTCTAACTCATGTAAGCTCACAACGGTGATAACATCAGTAAAACCAAAACTATCCATCAAACAGGTCATGAAAACTAATGCCTCAATTGCCACCGTACTCTGCTGTATCGCGCTCAGCATAGGTGCCAATATTGCCAACGCCGTGCCCAAGACGGGCATACCCAAACCCAGAATACTGCATACAATCGACACCATAAACACCGGTACGCAGCCACAGGTAAACTGGATCTCTGATTCACGAAATGCAGAAAGCATCCCTGATGATGCGC
>JASLBT010000269.1 GCA_030146445.1 Segetibacter sp.
CTTGTCGGCCCAGCCGGCATAGTAAAAAAAATGGTTGGCGACCACGGGTATATCAAAGTCGCGGCTTTCTCTTATCGGCTTGCCGCCATTCAGGGTTTCGATCACTGCGAGCTCACGCGCCCTTTCCTGTATCATGCGGGCAATACGAAAAATGTACTTGCCTCTTTCGGCCGCAGGCATGCCCTTCCAAACGTTTTCGTAAGCATTACGCGCGGCCTTTACTGCCCTGTCCACATCGGCATCATTTGCCTCTGCAACCTGCGAAAGCTTTTCTTCAGTAGCTGGATTTATGGTGTCGAAGTATTTACCACTGAGCGGTTTTTCGAACCGGCCATTTATAAACAATCCGTACTGCGCATTGATCTTCGCGGCACTCCTGCTTTCAGGTGCAGGCGCGTATTTGCGGGCACTGTCGAATTTTAGTTTTAATGTGTTGTTCGTTTCCAATGAGCTGGTTTTTTTTTGCAAGCCGGTAAGTTTCAAACTCCCGGAATAATTTAAACATACCTGTCGCGGTCACCGGTTCACCCGCTACTGGCTTACCTATCAGTCTAGCGAAAAATAATCTTTGCCCTGGTATACCCCTGTTTTTTCCTTCATCAATTGCATCAACACGTCGTTTGCCAGGCTGCTGGCACCAAACCTGAACCAATGGTTATTCATCCAGTCTTCACCAAGTACTTCGTTGAGCATAACCAGGTAATGCAGCGCCAGTTTCGACTTGGATATACCTCCGGCAGGCTTCATACCAACCATCCGGCCGGTATCATAATAAAAGTCCCTGATTGCTTCCAACATGACCAGGGTTACAGGCAATGTTGCAGCCGGAGCTACTTTGCCTGTCGACGTTTTTATAAAGTCGGCGCCTGCATACATGGCGATATCACTTGCCCTGCGAACCTTATCAAAAGTGACCAGTTCGCCGGTTTCGAGTATCACTTTTAACCTGGCCTTTCCGCAGGCCTCCTTGATCGAAGCAATTTCGTCGAACACAAAGTTGTACTCTCCCGCCAGGAATTTTCCCCTGCTGATCACCATATCAACCTCATCGGCTCCCTGCTCCACGGCAAATTTTGTTTCGCTTATTTTCACTTCGTGCGGAGCCTGACCGCTGGGAAAACCTGTAGCTACCGAGGCTACCTTAATGCCCGTTCCTTCCACGGCTTTCTTTGCAGTATGCACCATTGCCGGGTAAACACATACTGCTGCAACCGTCGGCAGACCCGGGTACGTATCCAGCAGGTGTTTAGCCTTGTAGCACATCTGTTTTACCTTTCCTTCGGAGTCCTTGCCTTCAAGGGTGGTAAGGTCGATCATGTTTAAGGTGAGCAATAAGCCGTTCACCTTCGTTTCTTTTTTAATGCTGCGTTTTGTTATACGCGCAGCCCGTTCCACCACACCTACCTGGTCAATCCTCGGCGTTCGCATCAAAAGCGGAGAGCCAGCACCATTTCTGTCCACCATATCTTTAGTTGTATCCTTAAAATTACTCTAAAAGGTGGGATCCGTAAGGATATTTTAGCGGGCAAAAACCATCCTCCATTGGTGCAGGGCGTAGCGTACCGGCCTTCTCCGCATTTCGGCTGAACAACACTCGTTATCACCCGGGTAATGAACAATTGCAAGACTACCGACCGATATACCATTTAGAACAGGTCGAAAAACTACAATGCCTTTATACCGGTTTTGGCGTTTACGTGCTGCTAAAATCAACAGAAAGACTTTACATTCATGCCCGATATTGCTACCTGCAAATTCTTACTTCATCAAACAACCCCATTATGCAACGCATAGCCGAGTCCGAAATGATCATCAACAGCCGTGGGGCAATATACCACCTCAACGCACGGCCCGAAGAAATTGCCGGCACAATCATCACTGTTGGAGACCCCGGCAGGGTTAAGGAAGTAAGCAAACACTTTGACGAAGTCGAGTTTACCACGCAACATCGGGAATTTGTAACGCATACCGGCCGGCTGGGTTCAAAAAGACTTACCGTGGTGAGTACGGGAATTGGACCCGATAATATTGATATTGTCCTGAACGAACTGGATGCACTGGCAAACATCAATTTCGAAACTCGCACGATCAATGCCTCATTGAAGCAGTTGAACATTTTGCGTTTTGGTACCTCGGGCTCGTTACAGGGCGATATACCGGTAGACAGTTTTGTTGCGGGAACACATGGACTTGGCCTCGACAACCTGCTGCACTATTATAAACCCGCGATCGGCAAAGAGGAGAACGACATTCTCGAAGCATTCATCGCGCATACAAACCTACGCGACGGCAGGATTACGCCCTATATTACTTCGGCAAGCGAGGAACTCTTACAGCTATTCAACAACGATTACCACAAAGGTATTACCGCTACGTGCCCGGGTTTTTATGCCCCACAGGGCAGAGTGTTAAGGATGCCGCTTGCTTACCCCGAATTGGTTGATCAGCTCTCCGGCTTTCGTTTCAACAACCACTTTGTAAGCAATTTCGAGATGGAAAGTTCGGCCATCTATGGCCTTGGAAAAATACTCGGTCACCGTTGCGTGAGCCTGAACGTGATCGTTGCAAATCGTGTTAAAAAAGAATTCAGCAAAGACGGGGCGCTCGCAGTTGAACGGCTCATCGAACGATCGCTGCAGGTAATCTCAGACGCTTCGTTGTAAGCAACAACCATCGTTGAAGTACTTCGTTTAGTTGAGCCAGTGCGCTCTTTGACGTTGTTTTTGGATACCAGCGACAATATTCCATAGCATCATCGTTGCGTCGCAATCCGTTCATCGGCTGTTCCGCTATTGAACTTTCATGTACTGCTGCTATCCGGTTCTGAACAAAGCCGAATAAAGCGATGGGGTACAAGTGAGTGACACCCGTCCGACTGCGCAGCGGGCGGGCAACCGAAGCCGAAGATCATTCCTTAGCTTGTCATCAAAAAAATGTAAAAATCAAAATGTAAAATAGCTTTGGACCTCCATTCAGCATTTAACACTCATAATTCAAAATAGCCCTCGTTACAAACAACTCGTAACTCATAATTCTTAACTCATAACTGATTTTAATAACCGTACTTCTCCCCCCACTTTTCTTTCAGGTATTTGCGGAGTTCAAGTTCGCGGGCATTTTGCTGTGGCTCGTAAAAACGTGTTCCGGAGATTTTTTCGGGCAGGTATTCCTGGTCGGCAAAATTACCTTCGAAAGCATGGGCATACTTGTAGTCTTTACCGTAGTCGAGATTTTTCATCAGCTTCGTAGGGGCATTCCGAAGGTGCAGTGGAACGGGTAGATCCCCATGCTGTGAAACCGCGGCAAGGGCCATATTAATCGCCTCATACGAGGCGTTACTCTTAGCAGAAGACGCCAGGTAAGTAGCGCATTGCGAGAGGATGATCCTGCTTTCGGGATAACCAATTTTGTTTACTGCCTCAAAGGTTGCATTTGCGAGCAAAAGCGCATTTGCGTTGGCATTACCGATGTCTTCACTTGCAAAAATGACCATACGCCGCGCAATGAACTTTACGTCCTCACCGGCTTCAATCATTCTTGCCAGCCAATAAACAGCACCATTTGGATCGCTGCCACGCATACTCTTGATAAAGGCTGAGATGATGTCGTAATGTTGTTCGCCGGTTTTATCGTACAGGGCAATTTTCTTCTGCGCTACTGCCATTACGAAGCGGTCGTTTATTTCAATCGCAGTGCCGCTTTTAGTACCAGCCGACTGAACAACCAGCTCGAACAGGTTGAGTAACTTTCGTGCGTCGCCTCCGGAAATGTTGATCAGGGCTTCGGTTTCCAGCAGCTCAATTTGTTTCGATCTCAGCCACTCATCTTTTTCCATCACCTGCTTCAATAGGGCAACCAGGTCTTCACTCGTAAGCGCCTTCAATACATATACCTGGCATCGGCTCAGCAGTGCCGAATTAACCTCAAAAGATGGGTTCTCGGTGGTGGCACCGATCAGGGTTATGATGCCTTTTTCTACCGCGCCCAGCAATGCATCCTGCTGACCTTTGTTAAAGCGGTGTATCTCGTCGATAAACAGGATCACCCGCTCCTGTTGCTTTGCCGACTCAATTACTTCGCGTACATCTTTCACCCCGCTGCTGATTGCGCTGAGTTGATAAAAAGGTACCTGTAAAGTATGGGCAATGATGTTTGCGATGGTTGTTTTACCCACCCCGGGAGGTCCCCACAATATCATGGAGGGAATTACACCGTTGTTAATGGAAGTACGCAGAATACTGCCGATACCGGTCAGGTGCTCCTGGCCTACAAGATCGTCGAGGGTGGAAGGCCGCATTCTTTCGGCTAAGGGAACCGCTGGTGAATTCATAAATCAAAGTAATCAAAAACCTTGCGCTTTGCATTTTCCGAAACATGCTTATTGGAAGAATGAAGCATACTTTCTCATTAACAGGAATGTCCAGTTGATGTGGATCAAAAGGATCAAACCGTATGCGGCCACGATGCCAAACACGTACGCGAGGTTTACCGGTGGTATCTTTACGCCCATGTTGTTGACAGCTTGTATGAATAACTCCGGCCTGGCCATTAATATGATGCCTTCGAGAATAATCATGATGCTGAACACCATAGCAACGATGCCATTAACCCTGATGTAGTCGCGTAAGCTTCTGTTTACCGGCTTACCACCTTGCAGCACCTTTTTATGAAACCTGGTGCTAAACCACGAGTAGAGTATAATGCTTACCATCAGGAAACCCGACAACATGTTCATGGGTGATGAAAGTATTACTCCTAATGCTGTCAGGATAGATACGGCCAACATTAAGGCTACTACACTTAAGATGACTCCGAATACTCGATAAATTATTGTCATGAACTGAATTCTTTAGTTTAACTCTCCCTGCTGCACCTGTTCTCAAAGGATATCATCATTCATGATGTTACTGGTACGGGTTTGCTTTGCCCTATAACGCGGCTGGCGTTCTTAAATTTTGGTTAGCTGTAAAAGATCTGGTTGCGGTACGATACCACAAAAATCTCCAGGTGAAAAGGTCATGATGCGATTGGCAAGAATAAACAGCTAAGCTCGCCACATTGCCAGCCGACGCGTAGTGATGGCGGCAATCCCATTGAAGATGAACGCAAGGAACAAAGGATTGCTATGACGTATTTCCGTGAAAATAGCAGGCACTTGCCTAAACTACGGCGGTTCCACTACGACTTCAAGTCAAGCCGGATCTGAAGTTCATCAAATTGCTTTTCATCGATCGCTCCGGGCGCATCCAACATAACGTCGCGCCCGCTATTGTTTTTAGGGAACGCAATGAAGTCGCGGATGCTTTCACTTCCACCAAGTATTGCGCATAAACGGTCGAAACCAAATGCAATCCCACCATGCGGGGGAGCGCCGTATTCAAATGCGCCTAACAGAAAACCGAATTTGTGTTGCTGTTCCTGTTCGTCCATACCAAGCGCTGCAAACATTTTTTCCTGCAGTTCGCGTTGAAATATCCGGATAGAGCCGCCGCCGATCTCGTTACCATTAAGCACCATATCATATGCATTCGCTTTTATGTTTGCATAGGGATGATCCAGGTACTTATCAGCGTTTTTAATCTGCGGGTCGTTACTGATCATCACCTCAATCTGGTCGGGTTTGGGAGATGTGAAGGGGTGGTGACGTGCTACCCACCTGTTTTCTTCCTCGGCATATTCGAACAATGGAAAATCGAGTACCCAAAGCAGTTTGAACTCGTTGTCCTTTCTTAACCCCAACCTTTGCGCGAGTTCTAACCGCAGTTGACTGGCCGCTTTCCTGGTCTTTTCCTCTTTGCCCGCCAATACAACCACAAGGTCACCCGGCCGGGCACCACAATAAGCGGCAATGGATTTCAATTGTTCCTCATTAAAAAACTTATCGACGCTGCTCCTGAGGGTACCGTCGTTGTTGTACCTGATGTTTACCAGTCCCTGCATACCCACCTGTGGCCGTTTAACCCATTCGGTAAGCTCATCAACCTGCTTGCGGGTATATTCGGCAGCTCCCGGAATAGCAATACCCAGGATGGTTTCAGCATTATCAAAAACGCCAAAGCCTGTTGTTCCTGCCAACGGCGAGCCAGCCACCTCGGTTTGTTTGCCGGAAAATACCGTAGCCGGGTGCTTCAGGTTACCCAGCTTCATTCCAAACCTGATATCGGGCTTGTCGTTGCCATACGTCCACATTGCTTCTTCCCACGTGGTACGCTCAACCTTTTCGGTGTAATCAATGTCTTTCACATCCTTAAAAATGGATTTGATCAGCCCTTCAAACATGTTGAGAATATCTTCCTGTTCTACAAAAGCCATCTCACAGTCGATCTGGGTAAACTCCGGTTGGCGATCTGCCCGAAGATCCTCGTCCCTGAAACATTTAACCACCTGGTAATAGCGGTCGTAGCCGCTAACCATCAGCAACTGTTTAAAGGTTTGCGGGGATTGCGGGAGGGCATAAAACTGCCCGGGGTTCATGCGGGAAGGCACAACAAAATCACGTGCCCCCTCGGGAGTAGATTTAATCAGAAACGGGGTTTCGATATCCATAAAGCCATTCTGGTGCAGGTAGTTTCGTGCTGACCGGTTTACCGCATAACGCAGTTCAAGGTTCTTTTTTACCGCGTTACGCCGAAGATCCAGAAAACGGTACTTCATTCTAAGGTCATCGCCGCCGTCTGTGTCGTCCTGTATCGAAAAGGGGGGCACTGCCGAGCGGTTCAATATAGTGAACTCACTTACCAGTATCTCCACTTCACCTGTAGGGATGTTGAGGTTTTTGTTGCTTCTTTCGTTTACCACCCCTTTTGCCTGCACCACGAATTCGCGCCCGAGCGGCTGACTTTCCAGCTTGTCGTTCAGGCTTTCGTTAAATAGTAACTGGGTGATCCCATATCTGTCGCGTAGATCAACAAAGGTGATGCTACCAAACTTACGTACCGTTTGCACCCAGCCTGCAAGGGTCACCTGGGTTTTTACATCTGATAACCGGAGTTGCCCGCACGTATGAGTTCTGTACATTATGTATTTGTTAGGATGAGTTTTGGTGTATTGGTTCCCCATACAAGTGTGCGGATTTTTGTAATTGCGGAAGTTAGCCTCGACAACCGGCCCGCAAGGCACCACACAAATACTTGATTCAGGGGCGGCAAAGATATTAAAACGGCCGAAAGGAACTTGCAGTAATTCTCCTGCACAACTAACAAACTGCTTGAAGTAGTTTGTTGTACTTTGCAGTTTATATCGAAACTTATGCAAAAAGAGTTAAGACGACAGGAAGCGTTGGAATACCACGAAAAAGGACGGCCGGGTAAAATTGAGGTGATACCAACAAAAGAGGCAAAGACCCAGCGGGACCTTTCGCTCGCTTATAGCCCGGGTGTAGCCGAACCTTGCAAAGAGATCGCCATTAATAAAGAGAACGTTTATAAATACACTGCCAAGGGCAACCTGGTCGGGGTAATCAGCAACGGAACAGCCGTACTTGGCCTCGGCAATATCGGCCCTGAAGCCAGTAAACCGGTAATGGAGGGAAAAGGAGTACTATTTAAAATATTCGCGGATATCGACGTGTTCGACATAGAGATTAATGAAACTGATCCCGAGAAGTTTGTACAAATCGTTACCGCCCTTGAGCCCACATTTGGCGGCATAAACCTGGAAGACATAAAGGCACCTGAGTGTTTTGAAATTGAAAAGCGGTTAAAAGAAAAACTGCAGAGACCGGTGATGCATGACGACCAGCATGGTACGGCCATCATCAGCGGAGCGGCACTGCTAAATGCGCTGGAGCTTCAACGAAAAAAGATTGATAAGGTAAGATTCGTGGTAAACGGTGCCGGTGCAGCCGCTATGGCTTGCGTAAAGTTGTATGTTGCTTTGGGAGCACGGTATGAAAACTTTATCATGTTCGATAAAGATGGGGTGTTACGGCATGGTCGCCCGGATCTTGATGAAGACAAGAAAAAGTTCGCGATCACAAGCGATGAAGAGTGGAATCTGGAGCGGGCGATGAAAGAGGCCGACGTATTCCTCGGCCTGAGCGTAGGGAACGTCGTGACCGCCGATATGATTAAGAGCATGGCCCGGAACCCAATTGCCTTTGCAATGGCCAACCCTGATCCGGAAATCAGCTACGATATTGCTAAAAATGCCCGTAAAGATATTATCATGGCGACGGGCAGAACCGATTTTCCTAACCAGGTAAACAACGTTCTTGGGTTCCCTTACATTTTCAGGGGTGCACTTGATGTTCGTGCTACCCAGATCAACGAGGCGATGAAGCTGGCAGCAGTGCGCGCACTCGCTATGTTGGCAAAAACCGCTGTGCCTGATATCGTCAACCTTGCATACAACCAAAAACATATGATTTTTGGGCCGGATTATATTATCCCGAAACCCCTGGATCCGCGTCTACTATCTACAGTAGCGCCGGCGGTGGCCAAAGCGGCGATGGAAAGCGGGGTTGCCCAACAACCAATCCACAACTGGGAGGGCTACATTCTTGAACTGAACAAAAGGTTAGGGCTCGACAACCAGATTGTGCGTATTATGGGCAGCAAGGCCCGGGGGAATCCGAAGAGGGTGGTGTTTGCGGATGCAGACAACCTGAAGATCTTAAAGGCGGCTCAAATTGTTTATGACGAAGGAACAGCCTACCCCATTTTATTGGGTGATGAAAAGAAAATCCTTGAACTGGCCGCAGCAAATAAAATAGACCTGACCGACTTTCCGATCATTGATCCGATCAGCGACGAAACAGAAGAAAAAAGAAACACGTACGCAGAAATCTTTTTCAAAAAACGCGGCCGACGCGGCTTTAACTTTTACGAGAGTAAGAAGATCATGCGCGACCGGAACTATTTTGGTTGCATGATGGTGGAGAATGGCGATGCCGATGCAATGATTTCAGGATTACAAAAGAATTATCCTGATACCATCCGGCCTGCGGTTCAGATCATCGGAACGGAAGACGGAGTAAAAAAAATTGCGGGCATGTACCTGCTGCTGACGAAAAAAGGCCCGCTCTTCCTGGCGGATACTACCGTTAACTTCAATCCCACCTCGGAGGAGCTCGCTGACATCACTTTGATGGTTGCTAAAGAAGTTCGGCAGTTTAACCTGGTGCCGAGAATTGCCATGCTGAGTTATTCGAACTTTGGAAGCAGCAATTCCCCTGAAGCAAAACTGGTGGCAGAAGCCCGGGTGCTGATCAAGCAACGAGATCCGGGGCTCATTGTCGACGGAGAGATGCAGGCGAGCACGGCTTTTCATAAAGAAATATTGCGGGACAACTATCCATTTAGCGAACTCGTTGATGAAGACGTAAACACCCTGATTTTCCCAAACCTGGCCGCAGGAAACATCGCCTACAACTTGTTAAAAGAAGTGGGTGGTGCAGATGCCATTGGCCCGATTTTATTAGGGTTGAAAAAACCGGTTCACGTTTTACAGCTTGGCAGTAGTGTAAGAAGCATTGTAAACATGACCATGATTGCAGTTGTTGACGCACAAATGAAAAACAAAGGCGATACCAACCTCGAGGTACAAAAGACCAGTTGGTGGAAGAAGAAGCGGGCGGTTAGTTGAATTGTACAAGGCCTGGTTGCATGTTTTTCTGCAGCATCATCATTGTGATGCTTAAATGTTGGACGTGCAAAAATGGGGGTGTCCTCGCTTAAACTGCTATATTGGGCGTTGCGCTGGTCAACATATTTTAAAAGGAATTATCATATTCATGAAGTTTTTTACCAAGTTCGGCGAGTATCTGCTATTGATGAAACGAATGTTTTCCCGCCCGGAAAACCCCAAAATGTACTGGAAGGAGTTTATGCACCAGTGCGTGGAAATTGGGATTGGCTCGTTGCCCATTGTTGTGATCATTTCACTTTTCCTCGGTGGGGTAACGACCGTCCAAACCGCTTACCAACTTGTTTCGCCGCTGGTGCCCCAATCGACCATTGCCCAAATTGTTCGGGACAGTATGATTCTTGAGCTCTCGCCAACGGTAGTAAGTATTGTTTTAGCCGGCGTAATTGGCAGTAAGATCGCAAGTGAGCTGGGAAATATGCGGATCAGTGAACAGATTGATGCACTCGAAATAATGGGTATAAACACCAAGGCTTACCTGGTGTTACCGAAAGTAATTGGGGCCTTAATCATGGTTCCGGGGCTGATTACCATATCGGCTGTACTTGGCATTTGGGGTGGTAGAACGGCTGGCAGTATGTCCGGCATTATCGGTGCCGACATCTTTGATATCGGCTTAAGAGAAAACTTCAAGGCTTATAATGTGTTCTTCGCATTAAGTAAAGCCTTTACGTTTGCCTTCATCATCAGCAGTGTTCCGGCGTATTATGGCTACTATGTTACCGGTGGTGCACTTGAAATTGGCCGTTCCAGTACGACCTCTGTGGTGGTGAGTTGCATCCTTATTCTTATTGCCGACTTCTCCCTGGCATCGCTTCTACTCTAGTTTAACGGTAAATTGATTGGTCTACTTAATGGTGTTTAGGCGTGTTTGCTTTTTGAAGAACAAAGCAAAAATGTTACTCAGCATCGCTCAATGTGGCCATGACAGGTTCAACTCTTGACAGCAGCGCGCAAAATCACGTAACCTCCCGATCCGAACCGCCGGTCTCCTCTGATCTAAGCATGAAGTTGAGTAAACCGGCTGCTACTTTATCAATGGTCTTTTCGCCGGATTATAGTACGTTTTGGTGGCGGGCACAAGCTGTTCGATATTGACATCACCGGAAGAAAATTACATAAATTGTGCTCGCCAATAATCGTTCACAAAGTTCGGCTACCCGGTTTACGTGCGTTTGTTGAGCCGTATGCCCATGTAAGGACCCGGAAGATGCAACAAAATCGACCATGAAAAAACGCGTTCAGTGGTGGCTCCTGCTCCTTCCTTTGCTGATTTCAAATATATACATCATCGTTAACCGAAACGACGGTTTTAAATACTATCCTTACAAGACCTATTCGCAACTTTATGTATCCGACTCGACGTTGCGCATCACAGCACTCAGCTTCTCAGAAGCAACGCTTGAAATCACATTCTCACACTTTCCGGGTACGCGGAAGTGGCATTTATACACCGACACTGCTCATACAACAACAATTACACTGAAGGATAAAACGATAACAATCCCCATACTTACACATGCACACCGTTACGAGCTGCGGCCGTTTGATACGTTGAAGGCAAATACGGTTAAGCTGATCGTAGACCACTCACCTGTCGGAAGTGCTTTCGACAACGAGTTTATTTACGCCAACGTGCCGGGTCCGGGTACCGAAACCATGCCTTTGCGGAAGTGGCAAACCCCCGTCAGTTCGTTCACTGCTGATGAACTCAGGGCGGCGAATGCATTAATACACGGGCCAATCAGGATCACTGCGAGGGATGATGATTTTACAAAAACACTGAAGATTGGAAGATACCTGCGAAAGCTACGGTATAGCGGTTCGGGTGTAGACCTTACGGGTTTGAACTTGCCGCCCCTAAAGCAACTTGGCTTGTCGGTGCAGCAGGATGTTAACATCAATTGTGGGAACTATACGGCAATGTTTCATTTCCTGGGCACGATTGCCGGACTGACCACGCGGGCAGTAACTTTTGCCGGAGCGGAGGGAAACTGGCACTACGGAAATCATTACTATAACGAAGTGTACCTGCATAAACAACAGCAATGGTCGTTGGTGGATAACCTGAACAACGTGTTTTTACCGCATGATGCCAGCAGGTTCTATAACGCTGTTGATGTGAAAAAAATGGCCAGCGTAAACGGGTTTGAAAATAAATCCTGCTACGACCTGAACAATGACACTGCCCGGTTGGTTTTGTACAAATCACATGGTTATTACCACGAGTATTATAATCTTTCTGATGCGGACATTTCGTTTCCCACAAGGGGTGTGCAGCAAAAATCGCGGTTGAAGCTTTTTTTTGAATTCTACTTCCCAGCGTCAGACTATGCTTATTACTCAGATAAAAAAGCGAATAACCTGTTTAAATTAGCTGCCAAATACGTTTTGGTTTTAGGTTTGATTATTGCCATGTTTGTATACCTGAACCGCGAACGGAAGCATCGACAAAAAGCTAAACAAACATCAAAAGTACCCTTTCAATGATAGAGACACAGCACATAAAAAAAAGCTTTGGCGAAAAGACAATTCTGCACGACGTAAACCTGGTTATGGAAACGGGCAAGTGTAACCTGATCATTGGTTCGAGCGGTAGCGGTAAAACGGTTCTTATGAAGTTATTAGTGGGATTGTTTATTCCCGACCAGGGTTCAATCCTTTATGATGGCGAGAACATGACCAATATGCCTGAAGATCAAAAGAAAGAATTACGGCAGAAGATCGGAATGCTTTTCCAGGGCTCGGCACTATTCGACAGTATGACAGTAGAGCAAAATGTTAAGTTCCCGCTCGACATGTTTACCAATTTGCGACCAAAAGAAAAGATGAAGAAAGTGAACGAGGTACTCGATCGCGTTAACCTGAAGGAAGCCAATAAAAAGTTTCCTGCAGAGATCAGCGGAGGTATGAAAAAAAGAGTAGGTATCGCCCGCTCAATTGTTTTAAATCCGAAATACCTTTTCTGCGATGAACCTAATTCGGGTCTCGATCCGCAGACTTCGTTGGTAATTGACAAACTGATTAAAGAACTTACCACCGAGTTTAACATTACGACCGTTATAAACACCCACGATATGAACAGCGTTATGGAAATCGGGGATAAGATCATTTATATGTTCCAGGGCCACAAACAGTGGGAAGGCTCAAGAGAAGAAATTATTTACAGCAAAGATGAAAAGCTGAACGAATTTATTTTCGCGTCTGACTTCCTGCAGGATGCAAAAGAAATGAGGGTGATACAAGGTGAAAATAAAGAACCAGCGAATACCTAACCTCCTTTTTTATAGGTTTACCAGCACAGAACAGGTTTTACAGGCTGCTTTTTTGAGCGGCTTTTTTGTTGTTTATACTCGTCACGTTAGTGACTACGTGCGGTGTAAAGAGCAAATACTTTATAAGCTGTAAAACAATTGTTGTTAAACAATCCTGGCCAGGTTGCCCGAATGTTTAACACGTTCAATCAAGCGGATACTGCCTGCTGAAGCTCAAGAGCAAGGTATTTACCGGTATGGCTGCCCTTTACGTTTACCAATGCTTCCGGTGTACCCTGGAACAAAATCATTCCGCCGCCGGCACCCCCTTCCGGACCTAGATCGATGATGTGATCCGCGACCTTCACAACATCCAGGTTGTGCTCGATCACGAGCACCGTATTACCACGTTCAACAAGCTTATTCAATACATCTAACAAGTGCTGAATATCCTGGAAATGGAGCCCGGTAGTAGGTTCATCAAGTATATAAAAAGTTTTGCCCGTATCTTTTTTACCAAGCTCGGTTGCGAGCTTAACCCTTTGCGCCTCGCCGCCACTTAACGTTACTGCCGACTGGCCAAGGGTAATATACCCCAGACCAACATCCTGTAGCACCTTAATGCGGCGGTAAAGGAAGTGTACATTCTGAAAAAAATCTACAGCCTCATCCACGGTCATATCCAGTACGTCGCTGATCGACTTTCCCTTATACCGTATCTCGAGGGTTTCGCGGTTATACCTTTTGCCATTGCATTTTTCGCAGGGCACATAAACGTCGGGCAAAAAGTTCATTTCAATCACCCGCATACCACCGCCCTCACAAACATCGCACCTTCCACCTTTTACATTAAAGGAAAAACGGCCAGCTGCGTATCCCCTGATCTTCGCCTCCGGCATAGCCGCAAAGAGCGTCCTTATCTCTGTGAAAAAACCACAATAAGTAGCAGGGTTGCTACGCGGGGTACGCCCGATCGGGCTCTGGTCTATCTCAATTACTTTGTCGATGTGCTCAAGTCCTTTTATAGCCTTATACTCCATCGGCATTGCCTTGCTATCATACGCATGCCTGGACAAGATTGGGTAAAGCGTTTCGTTGATGAGGGTGCTTTTACCGCTACCACTAACCCCGGTAACGCAAATGAATTTACCTAATGGAATGGTCACGCTTACATCTTTAAGGTTGTTTCCTTTGGCGCCTTTCAACTCCAGGGATTTTCCATTGCCCGGCCTACGTTCTTTTGGCACCGCAATATGCTTTGCACCGCTCAGGTATTGTGAGGTTTCCGAACCGGAAGCAAGCACCGTTCGTGGGTCACCCTGTGCAACAATTTGTCCGCCGTGTTTACCTGCTTTCGGCCCCACATCAATCAGGTGATCCGAGGCGAGCATGATGTCTTTATCGTGTTCCACAACGAGAACACTGTTGCCAATATCGCGCAGATTTTTCAGGGCGACAATCAGTTGCTGGTTATCGCGCTGGTGCAAGCCAATACTTGGTTCATCCAATATATAGGTGATCCCCTGGAGTTGCGAACCGATCTGCGTCGCAAGCCGTATCCGCTGGCTTTCACCACCACTCAGGGTTTTGGAAGAACGGTTAAGCGTAAGATAGTTTAGACCCACATCGAGCAGAAAACTCAATCGTTCCCTGATCTCTTTTAAGATGTCCTTGGCAATGGCGTTCTGTTTTTTGGACAACTCCGACTCTATCTCCCTGAACCAATCTACCAACTTGTCGAGGTCAGTATTACTGAGTTCGGCAATGTTTTTCTCATTAACTTTAAACCAAAGGCTTTCCTTTTTAAGCCTTGTTCCATCACAACCGGGGCATGGCTTAAGACTCATAAACTGTTCGACCCAGTCGCGCAACGACTCACTTCCGCTGCCGGCAAACCACCGTTTTAACATGTTTATGATACCCTCGTATTCGGTCGCATAAACATTCCCGGGAACAGACTCAAAGCTGCCAAGCGCATCGATTTCAGTTGATCCCTCTTCCTGTCCGTACAGGATAACATTCATGGCCTTTTCAGGGAGTTCTTTGATTGGCCTATCTACACTAAACTTATGTTTCTTCGCAAGCTGAACTACCTGCCGGTAGATATAAGCTTCCCTTTCTTCACCTAAAGGTGCAATGGCCCCGTCTTTGATGCTTTTGCTCCAATCCGGTATAACGGCTTCCATGCTCACCTGGTAAACACTGCCCAGTCCTTTACAATTGGGACAGGCACCGTAAGGAGAATTAAACGAAAACGCATTGGGTGAAGGCTCTTCATAACTGAGGCCGGTATCGGTACACATCAGCTGCTTACTGTATTGCACCAGCAGATCTTCCGCGCTGTTAGCACCCGAAGATTTGCTTTTGGGGGTTTTATCGTTCGCCGGTGCTCCCAATGGTGCCACGAGCAGAAACATCAGGTCTTTACCTACCTGCAAAGTTTTTTGCACACTCTGGCTCAGACGAACCTTCATATCAGTGGTCACCTGTAGCCGGTCGATCACGAGTTCGATGTCGTGGATCTTATAACGGTCCACCTGCATTTTTTCTTTCAGGTCGAGTACTTCGCCATCGACCCTCACTTTTAAAAACCCTTTTTTTCGAACGTCTTCAAATAGCTCACGATAGTGTCCTTTACGCCCACGAACCAGCGGGGCAAGCAGTGATATTTTGTGGTCCTTATATTTTGAAAAGATGTTTTCAACGATTTCCTCTTCGCTCCATTTTACCATCTTCTTGCCCGTATTGTAGCTGTACGCTTCGCCAATACGAGCATAAAGCAGGCGAAGGAAATCGTAAACTTCGGTGATGGTGCCCACGGTTGACCGCGGATTCTTATTGGTCGTTTTTTGTTCAATAGAGATTACCGGGCTCAGACCTGTGATCTTGTCGACATCCGGCCGTTCCATATCGCCCATGAACTGACGGGCATATGCGCTAAAGCTTTCCATATACCGCCGTTGCCCCTCGCTGTAAATGGTATCAAATGCCAGTGAAGATTTGCCGCTCCCGCTCACCCCGGTAATGACCACAAACTTATTTTTCGGAATGCTGATGTCAACATTTTTAAGGTTGTGTACACGGGCCCCGAAAACGTCAATCGACTCCCCTGCTTCCGGCTCGGTTGAAACGGTAACCGGGGTGTTGTTCTTTGCCTTTGCCATAGATTACTTGAAAAGTTTTCAAAGGTAACCAAATGCAACAGGCTGAGTTAAAGGGTGAAAGAATTTATGATTTCCGATTGAGAACAAACCGCGGAGAGAGGGAGAAGCAGAGGGAGGGATTGGCGAATTACGGATTGGCGAATGGCGGATTACTGATTAGCGGATTGCGGATTAACGGATGGCGGATTAAGCCTGGCAATGGTACGGTTAAAACGATGCGAGCAACGATAGCAAACAGCGCAGGAGCCTTCTTTTACATTTTTAGTTTTTCATTTTCCGCAGAGGGAATGATTGGCGGATTACGGATGGCGGATTAAGCCTGGCAATGGTACGGTTAAAACGATGCGAGCAACGATGGCAAACAGCGCAGGAGCCTTCTTTTACATTTTACATCATTAGCGTCTTGTTATAACGTAAAGAGGTTCAATTGGTTAGGTTCTTGCTCTTTGACATATTGCGGATAAGTATTAGAAAATAGTTCTAGTAAAGGTATTTTACATAGTAGTGAGATACTTAGAATTTGTAGTATTTCATATTGTGATTGTTTCAACTTTAAATGGTGTTTCATGATAGCAACAACCAGGTAAGTGATCATTGCTATATAGATTTGAGTTTTGACAGCATTAAAGCTGTGGCCCCAAAATGTTTTTACTTTTAGATGCTGTTTGATCCATTTAAAAAAGAGTTCTATGGCCCACCGGTATTTATATAAACGAGCAACTTCAAGTGCACTTATTTCAAAGTTGTTAGTAATGAATACAAACTCCCTTTTGAGCTCAGCATCGTAGTACTTCAATCGCCTGATCACGTCAGGGTATGCCAGTGATACTTTGTAGTTTTTCAGTCTAACTGTTTGATCACATTTTATTCCGGTAGTCTTATCAACAGTTCGGGAAGATAGCCTCACAAATGTGAAATTATCCTTGGCTCTTGTAACGAAAAAAGCTTCTTCTTTATGAATACGATGTAACCGTCCAAAATCAATGTAACCCTTGTCCATCAAGTAATAGCTACCCGCCTCCATAGGGAAGCTATCCAGAAGATTTACTTCATGAACTGCTCCACTGGTAACATAAATTATAGTAGGGATATTTGTTCTGACATCAAACATCGTATGCAGTTTCACAGCGGCCTTATGTTTCCTGA
>JASLBT010000034.1 GCA_030146445.1 Segetibacter sp.
CCGGTGATAAACAATATCTCGGTCAGTTATACTTCGCATAAGAATTCCGAAGAAGGAGGAGACCAGTTTTTCTACCTGACGCCATTCGGTGTTACTGAAATTGACCTACTGAACAGGGTAGACTCGCGTGAAGACGCCGTGACAACAAGGTATATTTTTCCGAGATCAATTGTCACTAACGATCCGGCAAAAGGGGAAATGCAGGGCATGTTATTCCTGGGAGTCAGTAACCTGGAAGTCAACCATAATTTATCGTTGCTTGTTCAGCTCGCTGATGGTACCCGGCTGAATGATAAAAAGCCACCCGAGGTCAGGTGGTGGTATCTCCGAAGCAGTAAATGGATCTCATTAGACGAGGAGGCGGTAATCACCGACAGTACGTACGGGTTCCAGGTTTCGGGGATCATAGAACTTTCGATCCCGGCGGATGCGAACAACAACAATCTCCTTTTCGATACGGGTTCGCTGTTCTGGATCTGCGCCAGCGTTTCCAGGGATACGGATGCCTTCCCTAACCTGATTGCAATAAAGAGCCAGGCAGCCGTCGCGACCTATAAAGACCAGGGAAATGATACTATGCACCTGGCGCTGCCACTCGCAGCGGGAAGCGTAAAGAATCTTGTTGACAAGCTTCCATTTGTCAAGGCGGTAGAACAACCCGAGTCGTCATTTAGTGGAAAAATCAGGGAGGACCAGGAGGCATATTATGCCCGGGTCAGTGAGCGACTTAGACATAAAGGCAGGGCCATTTGTAACTGGGATTTTGAAAGGCTCGTATTGGAGCACTTTCCCTATTTGTATAAGGTTAAATGTTTAAATAACTATTATGCCGGCCAGTTTGCAGTTGGTCACATCACGATTGTTCCGATTGCAGATCTCAGGAATAAAAACTACCCTGGTAATGATATCCTCATCCCAAAGACGAATTACCTGGACCTGAGGTCAATTGAAAAGTTCCTTGCTTCTAAGGCATCACCTTTTGTGAAAATCCACGCCATCAACCCACAGCTCGATCATGTTTTGATCAACTGCAAAGTGAAGTTTCACACCGGTGTAGACAAAGGGTTCTACCTACAAAAACTGAACGATGACCTGGTGCAATTTCTTACCCCATGGGCAAGCGGGAATATGGAGTCTATTTCGTTTTCCGGAAAAATCTTTTCATCGGGCATTATCAGCTTCATCGATAAACGGGAATATGTTGATTATGTTGCTGAATTGGTGATGCGGCAATACAATGATGACGATCAGGGGTTGCGGGTGTTTGTCAAGGAGAAGGATCAGCTGACATCGTTGGTTGAAACACACGTGACATCGAACCACTCCATACTGGTATCTGCCCCCAGGCATGAGATTGAACTTGTTGAGTAAAGCAGAGTGAGGTTGACGGTCAATACCTGTAAAAACCCTTAATTCAGGTTGGAAACAATAAGAGGAGCAACTATACAGAATGCCAGAGACACCAATCATAAACAGAAATAATGTGCTTTCTCCTTCGGAGGACTATGACTTTCTGAGAAGGGAGGCGATACGATTTATAGAGCGTCTCTCCGGCGGCGTATGGACGGACTACAATACCCACGACCCGGGTATTACCTTGCTTGAAGCAGCCTGCTACTCACTTACCGATCTTGGATACCGGACATCCTTTGACATCAAAGATCTCCTTGAGCCGAAAAATGGAACACCGGAAAGCCGCAAACAATCACTTTATACGGCCGACGAAGTTTTGCCGGTAAACCCTGTTACGTTAACCGACTTTCGAAAGCTGGTGATTGACACGGAGGGAGTAAGAAATGCCTGGGTCGAAATCAGCGATGAATATGAAACGCCCATTTATCTTAACGAGAAAAGGGAGGAGCGGAAAGCCGGTGATCCGTTGTTTGAACTTACCCATGATCCTACACGTGGAGCGCACCTTTTGCCATTAAAAGGCCTTTACAAGGTTTACCTGGAATATGAAAACGACGTGGTAGAAGAAAAAAGAGAAGAACAGGTTGCTGCATTGGTTAGCCGTAAATTACACGCTCATCGCAACCTCTGTGAAGATTTTGTAAGCATTACTTCAATCGAGTATGAGCTGTTTCAAATCGAGGCAATTCTGCAGGTAAATGAGGGCGCCGACATTGATAAGGTACATGCGCGTGTTTACCAGGTAATCGAAAACTTCCTTTCCCCACCCGTAACGTTTTATAGTCTTCAGCAAATGTTGGCTAAGGGGTATTCTGCCGAAGAAATCTTTGAAGGCCCCAAGCTAAAACACGGCTTTATCGATACTTTGGAGCTTGAAAAGTCGGAACGGTTCAAACACTTTCACCTTTCCGATATCATGCGGTTAATCTCCGATATAGAGGGAGTGATTGCTATTAAAAAGTTTGCTTTGCCTGTTGAGTCTCAGTCGCCCCTTGCCGACTTTACCGACTGGATAGATAAAGCAAAAGACCGGCAGAAGACGCCAAAACTCGACATTGATAATTCGATCGTCACCTTTATCCGAAGCGGGGACCGGCATCGGTCGCAAGTTGACAAAAAACCTAATCAGCAACGGGTCAAGTCGATTTACCGGTTTCTGCAATCTTCTATGCTTCAATCGAAGCTCAAAGGTTTAGGCCAGGAGCTAGACGTACCCGGGGGTGAGTATATGCAGGTTGACGAGTATTTTCCCATGCAACATACCTTGCCGGCGGCGTATGGTATGGCGGAACGATACATCGATGTGAGTGTTGACGAAGATATCATAAAGGCTGCCCTCCGCCAGGTGCACGACTCGCAGGGTTCAGTAAGCAAATGGGGCAATAACAGCTACCCACGTGGATTACCGGATAAGGTGATATCCATTGCGGAAGCAACATCCGCCGTGTTAAAAAAACCTGTCGAGGAAATTACCGGGAAAGAAAAGGTCATCAAAAATAATGTAGATGCAATTAAAGCCGCTTATTTCAGACTGCAACTGTCCAGGCTCGACAAACGCAAGAAGTTGGCACTGCAACTCCGTGGTTTTCTAATGGTGTTCGAACAAATCATGGCTGACTATCTCTCACAGCTCTGTAACCTGAAAGATCTGCTTTCATTTAAGGCCGACACGAAGCAAACCTACTTTCCGCAACAATTAAAAGGGATCAACGACCTCGAAGCACTTTTCATTAACTATAACGAGTATAAATCGTCGCTTCGTCGCCTTGTTGAGTCTGAAAGCGATTTCCTGGAGCGCCGAAACAACTTACTGGATCACCTTATGGCAAGATTTGCCGAATCAATGTCAAGGTACCAGGGTTATATGCAGGAAACCTTCAAGCAGCACGCAAATGAACGGCTGCGAATCGATAAAACGAGTTTTCTATCGGATTACATCGAGGTGAGTAACTATCGTGGACGGAGTTTCGATTATACCTATCGCGGCGATCGGCACGTCCAGACCTGGGAAAACGATAACGTGGAGGGAATCAAAAAACGCGTATGCAGGCTCCTCGGGATCCCGTCGTATACCCGGAGGACTATTGCGTCTGACGCCATTTACATCGCCAAAACCTCGCTCGACGAAAATATCCCACGCTTCCAGGTTGTACTTGCAGATCCGGATAACAGGGAGCGCATTCTTTTAAGGAGTAAGCCATATGAATTTGAAAGCGAGGCACGGGAGATACTGAATTATATGTTGGAGAATGGGTCCGATATCTCGCTTTATGACCGGTCGGGGAGTAAAAACGAGGCGTCGTATAACCTGTTGAGAACTTCAGAGGAAGATGACGATGAAGTAGTTGCAAATATGGAGTTCACTCACCAGGATGAACAGCAGTTAAGAACCACGGTGGAGGACAACTTCGAACGAACGGTAAATGTTCTTAATGTGATCTCAGAGGGCGAGAACTTTCACGTGGTGGAACATCTCTTGCTCAGGCCTAAAATCGGGGAGAGAGAAAGCACAAAAACCAGGGGGAAACTGCAGAATCCAGATGTTGTAGAACTGCTTCCGGTGAACGACATCGGCAACAGATCATTATCCTTTTCTGCGGATGCGGTCGGAACAACCTATCAATTCAGAATAGCTGAGATAAAGGAACAGAAGAAAATGGATAAGGTGCGATGGAAGCTTAGTCTGGTCAGGGCAGATGATGTAAATGAAGTTTTGCTGGTACATGAAGAATTTACCTTTTATAAACACGTTACCCGGCGTATCGGGTACATCCGCAACTTTGGTTCTGATCGGTTTAACTATAAAGTAAGTAATACCGCTGATGGCTATTTTACCTTTAGCATAGTCGACAAGGATCGTCAGCTTGCTGTCTCTAAAAAGAACTTTCGGATG
>JASLBT010000330.1 GCA_030146445.1 Segetibacter sp.
ACCAGGTGAGCAACTACGATTTTATTTATACGCATATTAAAAACCTACGTAAAAAATTGATTGACGCCGGCTGCAGCGACTATATAAAAACGGTACACGGAACGGGTTACCGGTTCACAGATATTTGACTCCGGCGCAGGCAATGCAAACGTTCCGGTTTTATGAGCAACAAAGGAAGAAGGATTTTAACGCTTGACTTCACCGACATTAATTCGTGTTTATGCGCCTGCTTACCAAAACCACGCTTTATTTTTTACTCGCCATGGTTCCACTTCTGGCGGCTTCGGGTTTTTACCTGTTTTATTATTTTAGTAAAGAGCTCGACGAACGCGACGACCTCGACCTGGTAAATAATGAACTTCAGTGGATCAGGTACCTCGAAGATCAAACGAGTCCAAGGACTGCCTTCATCCTGCGTGGACCTGAGCTGCTGATACATCCTATTGATGAACATCCGCAACGCTACCCCACAATAACCGATACAGTCGGCTATAGCCTTAAGGCGAACAAAAGAATACCGGTAAGGCAGTTATCGCACGTTGTTCCCATCAATGGGGTTCCTTACAAGCTGACCATCCGCAAGTCGCAGGAACAAAAAGCGGTACTGGTGACCAACGTGACCCGGCTAATGTTACTTGTATTCGCGGCGCTGTTCGTAGCCACGCTCATCTTCAACTTCCTGATCAGCAAAAGCCTCTGGAAGCCATTCAGGCTTTCTCTTGAAAAAATACGTGGCGCCGAACTGCAGAAGATGGAAGCGATACACTTTGGGGAGACAAATATTGCTGAATTTAACGAGTTGAATTCATCACTAAATTCTATGACGCGGAAAATTCATAACGATTATGTGAACATGAAAGAGTTTACCGAAAACGCCGCACACGAAATGCAAACGCCGCTGGCAGTGGCAAAAAGTAAACTGGAGTTGTTGTTGCAGGATCCTTCGCTCGACGATCAGCAGGTACAATCGATCATCCAGGCAGAGTCGGCACTAAACAGGCTGAGCAAACTGAACCAGTCGTTGTTGCTCCTGGCTAAGATCGAAAATAACCAATATGAAAGCACGGAAATGGTTAGCCTTGCTCAAACCACGAGTAAATACCTGAAGCTCTTCGACGAGGTGATCAAAGACAAAGATGTTCGCGTTGAGACGCACCTGGACAATGAATTTATGCTTAACCTGCATCCGTTCCTGGCAGAATCCCTGGTGAGTAATCTTATTGGAAACGGGGTTAAATATAATTACAAAGGCGGCAGCCTCATCATTTCGGCAAGCGATCGACAATTTCGGGTAAGCAATACCAGCCTGTTGCCACCGATACCGCCCGAACAGTTGTTCAAACGTTTCAAAAAGCGCGGCGGTAGCGACGAAACCTCCACCGGGCTGGGACTGGCGATAGTGAAAAAGATAATTGATGCCCATAAGCTCAGCATCAGGTATCACGCCGAGGGAGGGTTGCATCATTTTACCGTTGAAAAGCCGTAACATCAAACCGCTTTTACCAGTTGGTATCATTTTTTATCAAATCAGCTTAAACGCTACGATGTCAACCCTACAAGTATCCAATTCGCAACGAGCCCTGCGCGATCTCGACAAAATGGCTAAGATCATGGATTCGCAGTTCTCTGTACCCGGCACGAGATTCCGGTTTGGCCTCGACGCGATTATCGGATTGGTGCCGGGTGCGGGCGACATGGCGACTTTTGCCATTTCGGGGTATATGTTGTTGCTGATGGCGCGTAACGGTGCAAGTGGATTTGTAATGGCACGAATGGTTTTTAACGTCCTGATCGACACGGTTATTGGCGCAATACCAATTCTAGGCGACATTTTCGACATTGCCTTCAAGGCGAACACCCGTAACATGCGATTAATGCACCAACACTTCAAAGAGGGACGTCACCGGGGCAGTGCATGGAAACTGGTGATCCCGGTGCTGATCATTATGTTCCTGTTTATTGCCGGGATAATTTGGTTGGTGTATTCGGCACTGGCCGGCCTTTGGTCCCTAATCTTCAATTAACATTCGTCGATACTTCAAATTACACGTAGCAACAATCTGCCGCTCAGGAGCCAGAATCCATGATTAGCCTTTCGAGGTGGTGGTTTAAGTCGGCGCTGATTTTTCCTGGTTTACCATCTCCGATCACATGCCGGTCAATGGCAACAACCGGCATAATGTTTTTTGTTGTGCTTGTGATAAACACCTCCTTCGCGGTATAAAGTCCGGCGAGGGTTACTGTACTTTCTTCTATGGGGTAAGTTTGGTTTAAGCGTTCAACCAACTGCTTTCTGATCACGCCCTTTAACATGTTTTCTTTGGGCGTTACTATAGTTCCATCCGCTGTTACCATAAAGATATTTGACCTCGGACATTCCGTTATGGTGCCCTGCTGGTGGTACAAAACATCGTCTGCACCCTGTTGTTTGATCAGCGGCTGTAACCAGATTGCCATGAGGTAGTCAATGGATTTTGCAGCGGGTAATTGCCGCTGGTGTTCATAAGTAATCAGTCGGATACCTGTTGTTGCGTTTGCGTTTAGAACCAGGGGCTGTTGAGTTATAATCAAATTAGGTTTGCCCATGGTAAATCCGTCGGCGCTGTAGCCGCCGGTCAGGGTCAGGCGTATTCCTGAGTCTGGCAGGTTATTCTGTGCCATCAGCCCGGCAATTTGTGCTTTCAGCTGATCGGCGGTAAACTCAATGGCCAGGTTCAGATAGGCTGCAGAAGTATAAAACCTCGCCAGGTGATCATCCAGGAAAACCGGCCGACCATTAATTGTTTTAAAAAAATCAAATGCGCCATAACCCCTTGTGATTGAAAGGTCGTTAATATATAGTGCAGCGTCGCCGTGGCTGATAAATTCGCCGTTAATGATCACCGTTGTATTCACTTGATGCGATTGTAATTTTTTAAAATGGCTAATACCTTTTCTAACGGAATTGACTTTGCTTTGTGGCCCTGCCTGCCTGTTGTGGTTTGGGCGGCGAACAGCGAGTTGATGATTGCTTCCTCTGTGGCTTCGATAGCGGCCATAAACAGGGGTGACGTAAAGTCGTTGTGGAGTACAAGAGGCTGCAATGTTGGGCTGGTTGGCTGGTGCGGCACCCGGCTTTGTTTGTCGGTAGAAAACGCAATTACATAATCTCCACTTCCATTGCTTGCAATACCACCCGTTTTTGCCATACCCATAAAGGCCCGTTTAGCCATTCGCTCCAGGTTCCTGCTATCGAGCGGGGCGTCGGTGGCAACCACCATCATACAAGAGCCGTCAACATTGTTGAGGAGTTTATCGCTGAAGCTGAATGTGTTCAGTTCCCGGCCAACGGGTACGCCGTCTACCTGCAGAACGCCGCCAAAGTTTGTTTGCACCAGTACACCAACGGTATAGCCACCGAGGCTGGGGGGCAGCTTTCTTGAAGCTGTTCCAATGCCACCTTTGAATCCAAAGCAAACTGTACCCGTGCCTGCGCCAACGTTGCCTTCTTTTACAGCACCTGGAGCAGCAGCTGTTAACGCGGAGAATACATCTGCTTTAGATACATGCCTCCCGCGGATATCATTTAGCCACCCGTCGTTTGTTTCGCCGACAACTGCATTGACAGACTGTACCTGTTCATTTCCGGGTTGCTGCAGGGTGTAGTCAATTAACGCTTCTGTTGCCGTGGGTACACTCAATGTATTGGTTAAGATGATCGGCGTTTCTAATGTGCCTAATTCGGTTACCTGTGTACTGCCGGCCAGCTTTCCGAAACCATTACCGGTAAATATTGCTGCCGGTATTTTCTGCTGAAAAATATTACCCTCATATGGAACAATGGCGGTAACACCGGTTCGTATAGAGTCAGCTTTCACTAAGGTTGTGTGGCCAACTTTTACGCCGGCGACGTCGGTGATTGCGTTTAGTGTACCCGTGGGTAGAACCCCTGTTTTGATCCCGTAATCCCTTGCTCTTTTTGCTGGTTGTCCGTTCACGGTATTAAATGCATAAAGGATTAAAAGGATGGGCAAAAATCTTTGCATTTACAATAATAGCTATTATTAGGCGACCTCTTGCGCGTTTAGGTCAGCAGCTTTCGTGTACGACCTGGTAGCAGGAATGCCGGAAACGACTACTTGCCTCCGGCGATACACGGCGCATTCATTTTCTTCAGGAGCGGCTTTGGCGGGCGTTGTCTGCGTTTTTTCATAGGTGCCAGGGTGCTATGGCGGAGTTAAAAAGGGGTACTGCCGAAGGGGCTGGCGGATAGAAGCTGATAGCCGCTGAACGCTTGTGCCCGGGAGTCGACAGGCATCCACCTGGTAAGCGCCCCGGCCTTCCACCCGATATTTTGATAAGCAGTAAACTCGAGGTGAATAAAAAACCTGGCTGTTTAAAGCCAGGTTTGCAGTTGGTATTGGTTGATGAATAAGCTACTTAAGAATTGTTTTTCTTTTTTTGCGTGTATAGTACTACGAATGTTTTTCCAGGCTTGAGACAGTCGAAGATACAGAGCCGGTTTCATTACCCATGTAATATTGAATAAAAGTTTTTCCATTGCTTGTAACTACCTGGCAATTTTTTAATACAATCATCTTATTGGGATAAAGTGAGCTGGCTGCGATTGCTTTTTTTGTTGTTCCGATAATTTGTTCACCTGAATACGGGTATAAGGTAATTGTTGTGCTGCCATCGGGCTCCTGCTTGCTTGCCGCCGTGCAGGCATAGTGGTAGAAAAACGTTGTGCTGTATGCTCCTTCGTAGTAGCCGTAATAACCTGCACTACCATCACTTCCTAAATGCACGGTGTTTACCGTATTGCCATAGGATCCATTGTAAGAACCCTGCTGCCAATAAGTGATCAGACCAACACTATTGCTCGACCAATTGCCCGCGAATGGAGCTGAAATTTGTGTTTTTGGTGTTCCGGTATTGCCAGTCTTTCCAGGTTCCACCTCTTTTGAGCAGCTTGAAAATAAAAGCGTAATATTTAATATAGTAACGCCCAGAAAAAACAACCTTTTCATTTTTATTACCTGTTTTTATTTGATTAATTAATGCGCCACAAAATTGCGGGTTGGGCACGCTATTAACAATCGCATAATTATGTGTTTTACGGAATCATAAAACCATTATACAGGTAAATGAAATACATACGGTTAAGGGTAACTGCTCGCTGAATACCCACTACCCCATACCTGATACCAATCCAGCGTAAAAAGAAGATCCGTTCTTTACCGCAGCGCCGCCGGGGAAAGACCCAGGAGAGAACGCAGCACCCGGGTCCAGCTGGCTACACCATTAACGGTCAGGTTGTCGCTGGTGCCCAACTATTCAACCAGCCAACTGATCAACCCATCAGCTTTTCAATTCAAATACCCAATACCAAATACCGCACTTCCCACTTCCCA
>JASLBT010000341.1 GCA_030146445.1 Segetibacter sp.
GAAGCATTTTGACCCAACTGCAACGGATTTAGCTTCATCGTTGCATCGCACTGCAACGCCTGGCCGCCCGGGGCACGTACTCCATAGAATACTTCTCAGCAGTATTGTTGTATAGGTTGGCTCAACAAATGACATTGCTTATGACCGTAGGTTTTAGTCTGGTCGTCAGATCGTATGTGCAAGAATACTGGTGAGATTTCGAGTCTGTAGTGTAAACAGCTTAAGCGAACTCGATTGAATTAACCTTTCATCCAACCCTTGTTTATAAGAAAGAAAACGGAACTTTGAACAGTGAAAGACGAGATTGATATACTGTCCACAATCAAGACCCTGATAACAGAGGAACTTCGTGATGCCACACTGTTCTTATTTGGTAGCCGGGCTACTGGAGTCGTACATGATGAAAGTGATTGGGACATCCTCGTGATCACATCAGCAACGGTAACCAAGGATTTAAGATGCCGTTTGCGTTCAAAACTATACCCGTTAAGCCTGGCTATTTCTTCGGTTATCGATCTTGTCGTTGTGAATAAAAAAGATTGGGCGGAAAATCCGTCGTATTATGGATTGAGCGTATCCATCAAAAACAGCGTTAGATCATTATGAACAGGAAAGCAGAAGCAATTGGGCTTAAGTTGGCCAAAGCAAAAGCGCTGCTATCCGAGATCGATGGATTGATGAAGATGAGGTTTTATACAACGGCGATCAGTCGGTTATATTACAGCTGTTACCACGCCACAAGAGCGCTTTTACTTACATATGACCAGGTACCGAAAACACATAAAGGAGTCTCTAAAATGTTGCATGAACATTTTGTAAGCAAAGGCTTATTTGACCTGAAGCAAGCCGCCTTTTACGACAACATCCTGCACGAAAGAATTGAGGACGACTACAATGACCATATGATATCAGATGAAAAAGACGTAATTGAATTCATCGATCCAACTAAGGAGTATGTAGCATATGTCAACACGTTAGTGCAGGCATATTTAGATACGCTTACAGCAATCGGTACACGTGATTAATAGACGTTTTAAGTCAAAAATTATCACGGTCGTCTCCTGATTTCGTTGGGCTTTAATTTAACATAAGCAGGACTTATCGTACGAAACGGAATTCACACACGGTGATCAGATTAACATCTCAACCTACCCCATGTCACGAATTATCAAGTCCGGCCTTATTCAAATGAGCCTTCCGATTTCAGAAGGCGAAGGGTCAATAGAAGAGATCAAAGAAGCGATGGTGCAAAAACACATCCCGCTAATCGAACAGGCCGGTGAGCAGGGTGTGCAGATCCTGTGTTTGCAGGAGATCTTCAATACCCCTTACTTCTGCCCGGGACAAGACAAGGCCTGGTATGCTTCAGCTGAAACGGTGCCGGGTTTTACTACCAACCGGCTGGCGGAATATGCCCGGAAATACAACATGGTGATTATCGTGCCTGTATATGAGAAAGAGCAGCCGGGCGTGCTGTACAATACCGCTGCCGTGATAGATGCCGATGGCACTTATCTCGGCAAATACCGCAAAAACCACATCCCGCATACTTCGGGATTTTGGGAAAAGTTTTTCTTTAAACCGGGTAACTTAGGGTATCCTGTTTTCCAGACGAAATATGCGAAGGTGGGTGTTTACATTTGTTACGACCGCCACTTTCCCGACGGCGCCAGGGTACTGGGGCTGAATGGCGCTGAAATCGTGTACAATCCATCGGCAACGGTAGCCGGCTTGAGTCAGTACCTCTGGAAACTGGAACAACCTGCACATGCTGCTGCAAATGGTTATTTTATGGGTTGCATCAACCGTGTCGGTGAAGAAAAGCCGTGGAACCTGGGCAGATTTTATGGGAGCTCGTATTTTGTTGATCCCCGGGGTCAGATCATAGCACAGGCTTCAGAAGATAATGACGAACTCCTGGTTTCCGAATTCGACCTGGAGATGATCGAAGATGTAAGGAACACCTGGCAATTTTTTAGGGACAGGAGGCCGGAAACGTATGGTAAACTAGTGGAACTTTAGCCCCCTCGCCAGCACAACAAACATCCCGACAATGGACAGCAGATACGCGAAATTGGATAATGTGAGACTGGCCAGGAGCCTGGATATTAAAACCGTTGATGTAAACGACGGCCTTGGCGGCAAAGCATCGGTGTCTTTAGAAGGGATCCCCTACGTGATCCTGGAGTTTATCGACCACAGCGTGCGTCCTCCTAAGAATGTTTCCAGGGTTTACATTTCGGATGGGCAACAATGGCCAGGCTTATCCCCTGCTGAACTCCTGAACTACCTGGGCAAGCCGGTAGAAGGACAATTCGTAACAAAAACGGTGAAACCATATTTGCTGGAAGAAAACTCCGGGGAAATGATTTTATCCGCCACTTATACCACCTTTGTTTTACCGTTTGAAGAGGAATCAACTGTCTTTGCTGAACTGGGCTATACCGTTGTCGACGCGAACGGCAGTGTGATCGCCGACGCGAAGCGCAACCCATTTCTTGAATGATCAATAAATCCTTACCGAACACATGTATTCTCCAGGCAGTCTTCATGCGATAAAGAACAGTGTTCCGGAGTAAAAACACAACCCAATGATCACAAACAACCGCCTATCGGCTGAGGAATATGCCGCCAACTTCGCCGATATTCATCCGCCGTTCGAAACACATGATGCCGCGCTGGTGGAGGCGAACAGGTGCCTGTTTTGCTATGATGCTCCCTGCATGAAAATGTGCCCTACCAGTATCAACATCCCGAAATTTATCAAGCAGATCTCTACGGAAAATATAAAAGGTTCGGCAACCACAATATTTTCCTCCAACATTTTTGGCGCCGGTTGCGGCAAGGTTTGCCCGGTGGAAAAATTGTGCGAAGGCGCCTGCGTCTACAACCTTATGGATGAAGAGGCTATTCCGATTGCCAAACTGCAACGTTATGCCACTGAAAAGGCAATAACGGACAAGTGGCCCCTATTCAAAAGAAAACCTTCGATCGGCAGAAAAGTGGCAATTATTGGCGCCGGTCCGGCGGGGCTTTCATGTGCACATGTGCTCAGTCGCGAAGGCATCGACGTCACGATTTACGAAAAAGAAAGTAAAGGTGGCGGACTCATGACCTACGGGATTGCCGCATATAAAGTCACCCCTGAATTCTGTAACGACGAAGTCGAATACATATTATCCATCGGCGGCATCCAGGTTAAATACAACAGAGAACTTGGAAAAAATGTTTCTCTCGAAAATCTACAGGAAAAGTACGACGCTGTCTACCTGGGTATGGGTGTCGGACTTACCCGCACACTAGCCATCAAGGGTGAAGAACTGGAAGGAGTAGTTGATGCTATTGATTTTATCTATCGGCTGCGCGACAAGGGTTACAGCAACGTTCCCGTCGGTGATAAGGTGGCAGTGATAGGCTTGGGCATGACGGCCATCGATGCTGCTACACAGGCGAAAAGATTGGGCGCCTCGGAGGTTACTATCGTTTATCGTCGTACCCACGACGAAATGCCGTGCACCCAACACGAACTCGATATTGCGCTGTTGGATGGCTGTAAAATCAACTGGCTTTCTGCACCAAAAGAAATCCTGGGCAAAAAAGGGAAAGTTACCGGCATGGTCTGCAGTGTAATGGAACTCGGTAAACCCGATGTTTCCGGCAGGCGCTCACCAGTTGAAACGAAAGCAACATTCACACTCGACGTTGATATGGTGATCAAGGCGACAGGTCAGATCCCTTTCGTTGACCTGGTCATGAAAGAGGGGCTGGAGAACGAAAAAGGAAAAGTACTGATTTCGAAAAACGGGAGAACCAATTTAGCAAAAGTATTTGCCGGCGGCGATTGCGTAAATGGCGGAAAAGAAGTCGTCGACGCCGTACAGGCAGGCAAAGACGGAGCAAAAGGCATACTTGAATTCCTGGG
>JASLBT010000385.1 GCA_030146445.1 Segetibacter sp.
TAAGCATCGGCTACCGGAACGACTGGGCTGATGAACAATGGCTTACCGCCGATCCCCACGATTTTGCGCATTTTATGGCCAATGCTGAAGTGGTGGCTACGAACTTCTTTCATGGTTGTGTTTTTGCGCTACGAAATGCAAAACCGTTCGTTTGCGAAACAACACCTTATCGTACCAACAAACTTAAGGGCCTTATGACCAAAATCGGTGGCGAACATCACCTGCTGGCTGAAGATGCACCAGCAACAGCATTCGAAGCCCGGTTGGGCGAGCCGCTGAACCCCGGAATTCTAACCCAAATTGATCGCCTTCGCCAGAGTTCCAATGGGTACTTGCAAACGGCGGGGCTGCTTGAATGTTTACCGGCATGAATAAACTGGTAAGTCCTAAAAATATCGTTGACTCGGGTTTGTGTATCGGATGCGGCAGCTGTGTGGCACAAGCAACAGTTCCCGGTACTTACATGGACTTCGACAAGATTGGCCAGCTAAAACCTCACGGTCCGGCTGACTGGTATCGGTCGCGGACGGAAAAGTTTACGCAAACCTGCCCGTTTTCACCGGGGGCTAAAAACGAGGACCAACTGGCGCTGGCAAACTTTCCCGATACTGAACATACTGATAATGCTATCGGCCGGTATCAAACCGCTTACGTTGGCTATGTTGCAGAGGAAGACTTCCGAAACCATGGTAGTTCCGGCGGAATGGTTACCTGGGTTGCAACTGAGTTGCTTCGCCGTGGTTTAATTGACGGGGTAGCCCATGTTGTTGCAACAGAAGATCCGCAAGAGGATGGGCGCTTTTTTCGATATCGAATATCCCGCACCGAAGCTGCGGTTCGCGAAGGCGCGAAGTCGCGCTATTACCCGATTGAGCTTTCTGAAATCCTGGAAGTTATTCGCGAGGTCCCGGGGCGTTATGCCGTAGTAGGTATTCCCTGCTTTATCAAAGCGATCCACCTGCTCCGGAGTGAGGACGAATTGATCAGGGAACGAATTCCATTTACACTCGGCCTCTTCTGCGGCCATATGAAAAGTGCACGCTTCGTTGAAAGCTTTGCCTGGCAGATGAATGTTCCCGTAACGGAAATTAGCCGGGTGGAATTCCGCCAAAAGGATCCAAACCGGCCTGCAAACTGGTACAATGCCAAATTAACGTTGCGAAACGGGCAATCTGTCGATAAAGATTGGTGGAACCTGGCCGACGGAGATTGGGGAGCAGGCTTTTTTATGAATTCTGCGTGCAATTTCTGTGACGACGTGGTTGGAGAGACGGCCGACATTTCGTTCGGCGATGCCTGGGTTGAGCCCTACTCTTCAGATCCGCGCGGCACCAACGTTGTTGTGGTTCGTTCGGCTGTTATTGAAAGTTTTATACAGGATGCCATTCAACACCGCAGGCTTCAGCTCGAAAACGTAGATGCCAAATTCGTGGAGCAAACACAGGCAGCGGGATTCAGGCAACGCCGCGAAGGGCTTGCCTACCGGCTCACGTGGTGGCGAAAAGGGATACGGCTGCCCAAACGTGTGGCCCCTGATTCGAAAACACCAACGAAACAACGAAAATTAATTTACCGGTTGCGAAACCAGATCTCGGCATGGGGCCACAGGGTATTCCGATTTGCCCGTGCTGTTAACCAGCCAAAAATTTATATACTCTGGGGACGGCTGGCAGGAGCCGTTTATTATGGGTGGGCCTATCACAAGGGTAAACGGGGCGAAATGTTCAAGCGTTTTACCGGGAAGTTTTAGAACACTATTCCGGATTTGCGGATTACGGATTAGCGGATTTAAACGGAAAATGTAAGCTTTGGGGGATCAGGCATAACGAACGCTATTGGACCTCCTTGAGCAAGCCACAGCCCTTTGTCAGGCTTGACCAACCCCTTGGTAGTTACTCCCATCCTACTCGTGTACCCTTAACGAATTTACCTTTTTGGCCATTCCTTGTTCAGGCCCGGTTGAAGCTGAAAAACGCTTTATTTTACGTGGACCTTGCGCAAGGGATTGGAGCGTCCGCCCGGCTGAAGCTCCGCCCGGACGACACCAGTCGGACGGGCATTCGGACGGGGACTACCCCGCTGAGGGCATCGCAGTATAGCTTGTGGCGGAGTAGCAGCGCCCGCCCGGATGGCCAGTCGGACGGGAAAAGCCCGACCCCTTGCGCAGCTTGGGGTTGCGCCCCAACACTTGACATCGTTTATCATAGCCGAATGCCAGGGATCCTACAATGAAATATTACTCAATGTCGTTTAGTTAAAAGAATTTTTTGGTAGCGAACGGTATATCTTCATTCGACATCGTTGTGTCACTCCCTTCTACGTTCGGTAATTCCATTGAGCGCATTTCAGCACCAGGCCTTAAGTAACGACAAAGATATTTTAATGTACACTTCATCATCGTTTCCGGCTGGCGGTCAAGTAATGTCCGGCAATCAACAAACTTTCGAACTTAAATTTTCAAGTGCTTTCTTAACACGCCGGATAACTTCGTCCCAGTCACCGGCGGTCTTTTGCCGAAAAATTTTCATTGTCGGGTACCATGGGCTGTCGTCCCGGTCATCCATCCAGCGCCAGTCTGCTTTTGTATGCAGCAGGTTCCAAACCGCTGTGCCTGTTGCCCCTGCAAGGTGTGTCGGCATCGAGTCGACCGTAATCAAGAGGTCGAGGCTTCGTATAAAACGGGCATAATTAAAAAGGTCAAGCACACCGGGGTTTATACCAAAACCTTCACGCCAACCAGCGTTGGCTGCACCCCCCTGGAGAATATAGAGGTCAACCCCGGGAATGTCGCCAAGTGGGGCAAGCGTTTCGAACGGGATACCCCTCCGCTGGTCCCAGTCGCCTGCTTTCCAAACCAATCCAACTGATAGTTTGTTCCTGCCCGGCAACTCGACCGGATCAACATGCAAGTAGGGAACGTTTGCAGGTAAGGTTTCGACGGTGGTTCGAAACATATGCGGGAGCTCCATAATTTCAACGTCGAGGTCGAACTCCACCTCCGGGCTACCATTGTGCAAAGGCAATAACCGGTCGATGCCCTGTGTCGTTTGTAACAGCGTAATCAATTCAGGCTGCGCCCACACGATTACTTCCTTTGCAACGCTCTTCAACATCGGCATAAACCGGATAAACTGTATCGTATCACCAAGGCCATGGTAACATCGCACAAGTACGCGTTTGCCGGCCGGCGATGAACCATCCCAGATGTATTGAAGGTGTCGGGGGAGGTGCCAGCAGGTAGTACCTGCACGTGACTCCAATACTTCATCGCTGAACTTCCACGCTTTGTCAAATTCCCCGCGTCGCATATAGGTCATCCAATCCGGGCGCGTTTCTACCTGTTGTTCGCTGGGCATGCAAGTGGATTTATAACATTCCGGTTGCTAAATGCAATGGATCCTTACCGGGCGTACCTGCGCATCATGGTTACGCAGAAGTCGGCAAACTCGTTAACATCTTTTGGTGGACTGGTGTGGTGCGGTTCGATGCCTTTCGCTTCGGGAGTGAAGCAAAAGGTAATGGTAAGATCGAACTCATCAAGCGCTTTCATCATCCGGTCGAACCATTGCTCAGCATTAGGCCGGTACCAATCTGCCCAACTTAAGCCGGTACGCAGACGTTTTACACCCAGTTTACGCAACCATTCAACGGCCGAATCGAGCCGGTGATCTTCGAAGTGAAACCACTGGCAGATGCCAAACTCGGGCGTATAATCAGAAAAGTGTTTGGCAGCCAGTTTTGGCGAACCATCTTCCCGAAGGAGTCCCATATGAAAATGACGGTAATAAGAAGAACCTTCCGCTTCACGGTGGCGCGTTGTGGCCTCCCAGGCTTTTGGCAGGTCGTACAGGCTGTACCAATGGATACGATCAACACGGCCCATGAGCAGTTCGGCAGTGCGGCGTAGGCCAAACTCCTGTACTTCTTCGGCGCCAAACGATGAAACGCCAACCTCTGTTACCCAAACCGGTAAGTCAATTACCGCCTCTATTTCGGCGATCTTATCGCTCCATTCGTGTATCTGCCAAAGGTTCCAGTCGAGCGGAAATCCGTGTACGGCAACTGCATCAATGTCCTCCAGTGCACCATAAGATTTGAGCCGGTTGATAAAACTTGGATCGATCGGCGATATTCCCCCGAGCACGCGCAACACAGCCGGGTTTTCAGTTTTAACGGCTTTTGCGGCTATTTTAACCATTTCGGAAAAGATCCTCCATTCCGGGTCAGCTTCAAAAATCCAATGTGATTTGTTGTTGGGTTCGTTCCAGAATTTAACTGCTTCAATCATGATTTTCTCTTTGCTTACTGTTTTGGTGGGTAGACGGTGCGTGGCTGATTGTCTTTCAGTTCGCCTTTTCGGGTGATGTAAACTTCTTTTTCAGGGTGAGCGATAATTTCGAAGCCGGCGCTGCGAAGCATTGCTTCCATTCCGGCCTGGTTCGGTATCCACCAATTTGTGGGATCGTTGGAGTAGCGGTTCTCGATGAAATACATGACCGGAAAACCAGGGCTGTTAAAAATGCCTGTTTCCCAGAAGTCGTAGTCATATTTTAGCTCGTCGACCTGGTCGCTGCCCCTTTGCATAGATTGAAAGATGAGTACGTCTTTTACTACGTTTTCGTAAAGGAGGTCAAGCGCTAAAAGCGGGTGACGAAGGTGGTAGAGGACACCCATAAAAATAACTACGTCGAACTTTTCGTTCAGGGTGGCCACTTCGTATACCGACATATTTTTAAACTCAATTTCCGCCCCAAGCACCTGTGCCGCAAACCGTGCCTGTGCCAGGTAACGCTCATCGGAGTCGATCCCTACCACGCGGGCTGCACCACGACGTTTCATTTCGATAGAGTAAAAACCGGCATTACAGCCAATGTCCAGCACTGTTTTGCCGGTGAGATCTGCGGGCAATGCATGCGCAAATCCCTGGAACTTTACCCTGGGATAATCGCCGAGGAAATGATCAGGAGCGGTTTGTACGCCACCCAAATCAATATTGTGGAACCATTTACCAAGTTTCTGAACATTCGCTCTAATCTCATCTGCAGTTAACGCCGAAGCAGCATTAATTGGGTTGCTCATTTTGCAAGTTAATTTTGGTGATAGATTTCCAATCTCCTTTCCGCAAGCAACATAGTTGCTCAATAAAGCTCAAAAACGCTAACTGAATGACCGGCCAACATCCCGGGGCAGGCTATAACGATGTTAAATCCCCGATCTCCGGCTGGTAACAAAAAAATTATTCCTGATGTCGATATGCCCAGGGTATGCAACCAATCTATTGCCTAAGCCCTGGTGTTTCGCATTTCAGATACGCCGGGTGCAAATGTAGCCGTTCAGATGATTGTTCATTGATATACCCCGGGATTTGTGTGATCAGCAATCAGGCTGGCATCACTGATCTTGCGATCCCGCCAGATGTTCTACCAGCTTCAACATTCTGTGGTAATGCGAGCCTTTCCAATAAACTCGACCACAACTACTGCATTGCCAAAACGTGTTCATGTACCTGGCGGTGTTTTCGGGAAGTTGGCTGATAATCTTTTCCCTCGGTACTAAAATTAGTGTGCCATTGCAAACCAGGCACCTTGTAAACGGCTCAACCGTATGGATTAGGTTAAACGATTGAAGGACTTGTTGTAATTGCTGCGTTGGTTGTTCACTGATGATGTGCAGGCTTTGTAAGGCTGACTTACACAGCAAGCTGCTCCTTGAGACTAAAATCCTGTTTTCATTGGCTGCGATTTGCAGCAGCCTGTCAGGCTCAAATTGATTCTGGTATAACACGTCAAAACCGAGCATACGTATCAGTCGCGCCAGCTTACCGAGATGAACGTCAGCAACAAATTTATGGTTGTCCGGCTCCACTTGTAAAGGGATATTCAGCTATTGTCGTGCCGTGTTCGTTGCGACCCGAACGGCCTGGGTGAGCGAAACATTCTTACCAATTGGTATCGAATGCCGGATGTTGGCAGCAATGTCCTGGCCTGAATGCCAGGTTCTGAGATGAACAAAAACCTAGAGCTTGTGAACGGTATCAACGATCGTTTTATAGCCGAGCACAACCATCAGTGCAACAACCAGCCATCCTGCTACACTCATCCATACCGGGTGTCGGTAAGTACCAACCAGCCGGCGATTGTATGCAGCAAACAACATTACAGCGAGCGCCATTGGTAGAATGAGGCCGTTGATTGCGCCAACTGCGACCAATACTTTCACCGGCTGACCTATCCATGCAAACACAAGGGTTGAAAACAGGATAAACGCGGTGGTAAGACCGCGGTAGTTTTTGTTTGCCCAGGGATGCAGTGTGCGGAGAAAGGAGACTGAGGTATAAGCGGAACCAATCACCGAAGTGATCGCAGCGGACCACATGACAAGGCCAAAAAAGTAATAACCTATATTGCCCGCAGCTAACCGGAACACGTCGGCAGGTGGGTTTTTTGCGTTTAGCAGCACCCCGCTGGCTACGACGCCAAAAGAAGCCAAAAACAAAATGTACCGCATTATGGATGTAATGAGGATACCTGTCACGGCGCTACGAGTGACCTCCGGCAAAGCAGCCACACCCTTTATACCTGCGTCCAGCAGCCGATGACCACCCGCAAAGCTGATGTAGCCGCCAACGGTTCCGCCTACGATGGTGATAATGGCTGCCGTGCTGATTTGGTCGGGAACAAAAGTTTTTTGAACAGCATGCAGTATCGGCGGTTGTGAGCTAAAGGCAACATAGATGGTTACCAGGATCATGAGCATGCCCAACAGCTTCGCAAAAGTGTCCATGGCCTTGCCAGCCTCTTTCATCCAAAAAACGGCTATTGCGATCACACAGCTGATGATCGCCCCGTGTGCCGGCTCTAATCCGGTTAGCACATTTAAGCCCAGTCCGGTACCGCCCATATTGCCAATGTTAAATGCCAGTCCTCCTAACACGATCAGGAGTGCCAGTACGTAACCAAGACCAGGCAACATTGAATTGGCGAGGTCCTGCGCTTTCAACCCGCTTACCGCGAGTATGCGCCAGATGTTTAGCTGTGCGCCGATGTCGAGGAGGATAGACACGAGGATAACGAAGCCGAAACTCCCATAAAGCTGTGCGGTAAAAACAGTTGTTTGGGTCAGGAAACCCGGCCCGATAGCCGATGTTGCCATCAGAAAGGCGGCGCCAAGACCAACACTAGTCCACGGAGTTTTTGCAGGTTGATTTGATTTCAATATGATGTTGTTGTAATTGAGTACGGATGCGTTTTGCAAAACCTACCGCATGGCGGCCATCGCCATGAATGCAAATCGTGTCTGCTTTAATCGGAACCCTGGTGCCCAGAACACTCGTTACCTGCCCGTTGGTGATCATTTGAAGTACCTGTCGAATCGCCGTGTCTTCATCTGCAATAAGGGCATCTGGCTGTGAACGGGGTGTGAGTGAACCATCATTTCCATAGGTGCGATCAGCAAAAACTTCGTTTGCCGTTTTTAGCCCTATTGCCCTGGCCCCGGATATGAGGTGGCTGTTGCTTAGTCCATAAAACACCAGGGTCGGGTCGATGTCGAACACAGCGGAAGCAATGGCGCCTGCTATATTAGCATCTTTAGCCGCCATATTGTATAAGGCACCGTGTGGTTTTACGTGACATAAACGTGCCTTTGCAGCTTTACAAACCTTGCGCATGAGCTGCACTTGCATTGCCACCAGTTCATAAATCTCCGCGGGGGTAAGCCGCACCTCAACCCGTCCGAAGTTTTCTTTATCGTCGAAACCCGGATGTGCGCCGATTGCCACCTGGTGTTGTAATGCAAGCATTACGGTCTTTTCCATCAGCGATTCGTCGCCTGCATGATACCCACAGGCGATATTGGCTGAACTGATGAACGCCATTAGCGCTTCATCGTTTGCCATGCCTTCCCCCATGTCGCAGTTTATGTCTACGGAAATCATTTGTACGCTGTTTAAATCGGGGTTTTTTAGGTACCGGCGGCGGGAAGCATGGCAGCATCGTTGCCCGCCCGGCTGCGCCAGTCGGACGGGCGTCGCAATCACTTCATCGGCAAACCATCTGGGATCTTCAGTTTCTACTTCAAAAAGCCGTTCCATTCTCCTGGTCGGTTCAACTTGTAGCATTTACTCTCCAAATGCTTCTGCAAGCCGGAAGTTACAGGCATTTTTCACCTGCAACAAATGCCGGTGTTGATTTAAAAAAACTTGTTCCGCGGTGGCAATGTCTACTATTTCAAATTGCACGGCGTCACCGCGTTTCTTTTGCGCGAGGCATGGCATATCGGCCCTAATCACATGTGCTATCCGGGGGTAACCACCTGTTGTTTGGTGGTCGGCCATTAATACTATCAATTCACCGTTTGGAAGGAGTTGAATGGTTCCCATGGTGACCCCGGTTGAGATAAGACTTGCGTTTGAATCAACTGAAAGCGGTGGGCCTTCGAGTTGATAACCCATACGATCGTTGCTGCCGGAAACCAAAAACGTGCTTTGCACAAAGTTTTGCATGTCGGCTCCGGTAAGAAGGTTGTGCTCGGCACCCTCGATACACCTGATGTTGCCGGTATGATATAATCCTGAAATGTTTGCTCGCCACGGAAGCATGCTGTAGAAATCGTTTCCGTCGAAGCTATTCGGTAGGGAATTGAAAAGCGGAAGGACGTCACCGGTACAAAGTGCACGCCCGTTAAAACCACCTGAACCTGCTTTGAGATTCGTACTCTTGCTGCCCAACCATGGGCTCACGGCAAAACCACCGCTAACCGCAAGGCACGCACAGCTCCCCGAAACATGGCTGGTGAACGTCAGTTCGCTGCCAGCTGTTACCAGGATCGTACGGTTGATTTCAACTGCGGTCTGATTGATCACCGGGCTAAAGTTTGCACCCGAAATCGCGATCATACAGTCACTCAGGAATTCGATTTTTGCAGCAGGAAAGTGCATCTCCAGTACGGCCTCGTTTTTATCGTTCCCGACGAGCGCATTGGCAACGTGGTGCGCAATGGGGTCCGAGACTCCACCGGGATTGATGCCCAGGTGTTGGAAGCCAAACCGCCCCTGATCCTGGAGGGAATCCAGTAAGCCTTGTTTGATGATTCGAAGGCTCATGATTTAAGCCGATTGAACTCCGGAAGTGATATGGGGTAGAATTGCACCTGGTCACCCGGTGATAAGCTTACCGGCTGTGTTCCGCTTGCCGAAAACATCTGAACCGGTGTTTGCCCGATCAGTTGCCAGCCACCCGGTGAGGGAAGTGCATAAATGCCGGTCTGCTCACCTGCTATTCCAACGCTGCCGGCAGGTACAAGTTTTCGGGGCTTTGGTTTGCGTGGAGTTGCAATTTTCGGGTGGACGGTTGCCAGGTAAGGAAAGCCGGGCAAAAAGCCCAGCATATACACCCGGTACACTTCCGAAGTATGCAGCTGAATAACTTCCCTGGTAGTCAAGTCATGTGTTGCTGCCACATAGTCGAGGTCGGGAGCTAAAGTATCGTCGTAGCAAACGGGTATTCTTTTAAGAGAACCCGCCGGGCGCTCGGCTATGTTTGATGCCGACAATCGTCTTTCCACTTCTGCTTTCATCCAGTTGCTTGCAGGTTGTTCATGCCCATTTTGCCTTACCACTACTATGTCGTACACAATAGTCAAAGACGCATAAGCTGGTATAAGGTCGGTTACCCCCGCAATGGGGTTTGCCTGGAGATCATCGAATAGGTTAATGACAAGCTGGTTTAAGTGTGCATCGATTGTATTGCCAAATGAGACGGTAATGGCGTGATCGCCGGAAGATAAGAGTTGGTAGGGGTTAGTTAACATCATAGTACAACAAGCTGCTGGTACAACAGTTCTGCCGATCGTACCCAACGTGTCTTGTTAACTGAATAAGTACTCGAGGTCTTCTCTTGTCAGGTTCTTAACAAAGCCACTGTCATCGGTGATGAGGTCGGCTGCAAGCGCACGTTTTTTATCCTGTAATTTTAGAATTTTATCTTCAACGGTGTCCTTGCAAATCATTCGATACGCAAAAATGTTTTTCGTCTGCCCGATGCGATGTGTACGGTCGATAGCCTGTTGTTCGACGGCGGGATTCCACCATGGGTCAACAATGTATACGTAGTCGGCTGCCGTAAGGTTTAAACCCACACCTCCTGCCTTCAGCGAAATGAGGAACACCCTGCAGCTATCATCGTTCTGGAAACTCTGAATTGCTTTTTCACGGTCGGGAGCCGTGGTACTACCATCGAAATACTCATATTTAATTCCCATTTCTTCCAAACGCTGGCGAATAAGTGCGAGCATACCCAGGAACTGAGAAAAGACGAGTGCTTTATGGTTACTGATGTTTTCGGTTATTTCCCTGACCAGTTCATCGAGCTTGATGGAAACGTTTGGAAACTTCTCCTGCTCTTTCATGATCGCTGGACTGTCACATATCTGGCGCAACTTCATCAGTCCCTGTAAGATTGTAAGCTGTGATTTTGAGATCCCCTGAGTCTCTACGACTCCCAGGATCTTGTCGCGGAAATCGTTCCGGTAAGCATCGTAGATCTTACGCTGCTCATCGCCCATCTCGCAGAACAGGATCATTTCCGTTTTATCTGGCAAGTCCTTGGCCACCTGTTCCTTGGTTCTGCGAAGTATAAACGGGTATAACAGTTTTCTAAGGTGTTCCTTTTGTTCCTGCTCGCCAAATTTATCAATCGGAACAGCAAACTCCTGCTTAAAAAACTCCATGCTCCCCAACATACCGGGGTTAAGGAAGTTCATTTGAGCAAATACGTCGAACGTATTGTTCTGTAAAGGGGTTCCACTAAGGCACAACCGGCTTTTTGCCCTTAAAAGGCTTGCGGCCTTGGTAACCTTGCTTGACGGATTTTTAATTGCCTGGCTTTCGTCGAGGATAATGTAGTCGAATTCCACCTCTACAAAAACCTTGATGTCGCTCCGCAGGGTTCCGTAGGTGGTGATGATCACGTCCACCGCCGGATCCTTTACCGTATCACGGGTACGTGTGCCTCCGTGGTGAATATAATAGGTGAGCGTGGGTGTAAATTTCCGGATCTCATTTTCCCAATTGTACATCAGCGTAGTAGGGCAAACTACAAGCGCTTTCAGCTTGCCATTTGTATGGCGGAGGTGGTGCAAAAATGAGAGTGCCTGGATGGTTTTACCAAGACCCATGTCATCCGCCAAAATCCCACCCCATTTAACTTCGCTAAGGTAGTTGAGCCAATGAAAACCCGACTCCTGGTAAGGACGCAAAATGGGTTTCAGGTGCGCAGGAGCTTCAATTGGTTCGATCTTGCTAAACTCCTTGAGCTTATCGTAACGTTCTTCAAGCTGGAAGAATAACTCCTCTTCGTCCCGCGCCTCGTATAACTCTTCGATAACGCTGAAGTGATAGCGGCTCAGCTTCATCTTTTCAGCTTTGCCTTCTCCCACCCTAAATAGCAGCGCATACTTTTTGATCCACTCTTCGGGTAAAATACCGAGTGATCCATCCTGCAGTTGTACAAACTGTTGTTTGTTGGCAAGGGCTTTTTTTACGTCGGCAACGGTGATCTTTTGTTCACCGAAATGAATCTCCACTTTGGCGTCAAACCAGTCGGTATGACTGCTGATATAAATTTTCGTGGAAGGCTTCGAGGTATTGAAACGAAAATTTTTCAGTGCTTCAAAACCATGAACAGGGATCTCCATTTCCTTCATTGCATCAACAAAAAGGAAAAACCAGTTGTTCTTCAGCACGTCACTACCCTTGAGCACGAGGCTGTTCGAATCGTCGGGGTGCAGGAATTGGGAGTGAAGCTTTTCTATTTTGTCAATAAAAGCTTTTTCTTCTTCCTGGTTTCTTTGAATTACCAGCAGCCTGTCTTGCTGCGGAATGATAATTTTGTCTTTATCGCCGGGTTTTATTTCGTAGCCATTGTACACGAAGATGGGTTGGAAAAGAAGGTATTCGCCTTTTTCACGCAACATCAGCTTAACGTCGGGTTTCAGGTCTTTTACTTCCTCGCGCTTCACATTGTTGAATTGCACGTTGTATTCGGTAGCAAGCGGAAGTATAAACTTTTGCAACTGCTGCGCCCAGTCCTTTTCTTCGATTACAATCTTGCCGGTAGGCATAAACTTCTCGACCAGAAGAATGTCTTTCGGGTTCTGCCACAGGTAGTATGTATTATCGTGCAGGAATAGCAGCGAGGCATAACTGGCGTTCTCACTCAGCGGCAGTTCAGCATGGTTCACTTTTACAAAACATTCTACCTCGTAGCGGGCATCCTTGTAGATGATGTTGATGTTTACGACAGCGGGATCATGCGACATGTGCACATCCTGGAGATTCGCGGTATTAAAAGGCTTACGTAGCGGCAGGTAAAAGGCGAAATGGCTATTTGCCTCAGTGATAATCTTTTTATATTTAGGCTGAAGGTATTCTACTATCAGGTGACGGGTCTCTTCGGGCAGCTCATCATTATGTTGCTGAATGATATTTTCCCAGATCCCGCTGAACGGGGAATTCCGGTTGAGGTAACGGCTAATTTCGGTGGGCTGCAACTTCCTTAGTTGCTGGACCATCATCTTGTCGTCTTCGCTAAAAACGTCGGTATTGATGTACTTCCCGAGATCGAGTCTTTCGATCTTACCTACGTAGCCGGTTTGTTCTTCGTTAGCCTGGCCCTGAACTGCTTCTACGGAAATAAATGGATACTGATCGTCGTTTTCGGTAAAAACCAGTCCAAGTTGCATTGCGGCCGGTCGGGGCAGTTCTTCTTCTTCTGCTACCGTTGCTGCCACCGGAACCTCTACAGGTTTGGGACGCAGGCCACTCATGGTGGGTGCGATCCGTTTAATGGAGGTATCGAGAACCCTGAGGAATGGTTTGTTGTCTTTATAGGCAAACTCAAACTTGCCCTTAAGGTCGTCGGTCAATGAAAATCCGTAAGCTTCGAGCAGTTTGTTTTTTTCTTTGTCCCAATTGCGGATGCTGTCGAAGTAGCTTACGCCGTATTTGCTGAGCAGGTACACAAACAGCACGGTCTTGTGAACACAGAGCGGATGTTTATCGTCGCTGTTGCAATTACAACTGGTATCAAAGTTCCGCTCTTCATTTTTCTGGATTAAGACCTTGTACAGTTCGTTGCCGTAGGTAAGCTCGGCTTTTACCTTTTCGTCTTTTGCCTCCAGAATGGTGGGCTGGCTGCTTCTTAGGTATTCTTCGGCCTCGGTATAAGATTGTTGTGCTGCCAAAAGCCGGATCATTTTTAGATCCAGCTGTTTCATTTTCACCACCGTATGCTTCTGATCGTAAATGACTTCTTTTTCGCCCAGCATATTCCGGTCGAGCATTTCCTGCAGCTGAAAAAGGGCACCTGCTTCATGCCGGCATATCTCCCCGAGGTTATAGGGGCAGGAACAGCGGATGGAGAGATTATTGGCTTCTTTGAATTTGTTGATTTGCACCTTGTAGTAGGTGGAATACATATCGTCTTTCACCCTTAAAACAACTGCTCCGAGGAGGTCGTCGTATTCAATGAGTTCAACATTGCCGGTGGAATGGATTTTTTTGCCGCGTCGTATTACTTCGTCGGTTCCGTTATTGTATACGTGTTTAATCAGGTGTGGTAAAGCCATAAAATATTTACTGTTGCAATCGTTCACCGGACAAACAATATTTCAGGCTGAAAACCGGCAAACGTTCAGAAAAGGTCAATTTGCAAAAGTAACGGAAAACCAGCCACATTTAAGGAGAAAAAAGCGGGAGAAATGAAGAGTTTGTTAAGGTTTTTCGTTCCGGGTTTGGGAGTGGGGAACAGCTGAAAATCGGGGGCAGGGTATGGAGGAGGATTAGCGCATTGCGGATTTGCGGATTGCGGATTGCGGATTGCGGAGGAAAGTTGATAAGTTGATAGGTTGATTGGTTGAGTTGTAAGGAGAGTTGAAAAGTTGATAGGTTGATTGGTTGAGTTGCAGGGAGAGTTGAAAAGTTGATAGGTTGAGTTGTAAGGTATTGCGATTCGCGGATTACGGATTCACGGATTGCGGATTCGTGAAGTAGAGGGAAGTTGAAAAGTTGATAGGTTGAGTTGTAAGGAGAGTTGAAAAGTTGATAGGTTGATAGGTTGAGTTGTAAGGTGAGTTGAAAAGTTGATAGGTTGAGTTGTAAGGAGAGTTGAAAAGTTGATAGGTTGATAGGTTGAGTTGGAAGGAGAGTTGAAAAGTTGATAGGTTAAGTAGTTAAATGCAGG
>JASLBT010000436.1 GCA_030146445.1 Segetibacter sp.
AACCAGGCAGGTTTTTGACTTTTACATTTTGCATTTGCATTTTCCCTTTTGAATTTTGACTAAACGAAAAAAGCCACCCAAACCGGATGGCTTTTTCTTGTATTTACCTTTACCTTATCTTTTTTGTCTGCGCTTGGGGAAGAAGTTACCGGTTTTGCGCTTGTTGCCTTCAGGCGAGCCCGGGGCAATCATGGCGCAACGGAAACCTACCGTGTTGCTGCTTTGATCTTCCTCAAGGAAGCGACGGTTACCCGGACTCAACCAATAAGCACGGTCGTTCCAGCTACCACCTTTAATTACCCTCGACTCGTCGGAAACCAGGGTTGTCATACCATAACCATAAGAAACACCACTCATTGAGTCACCATCCATATAGTTGATGGCATATGAACGCTGGTAGTTACGACGTTTACGCAGTGATGAGTCGGCTTCATCGATCATTTTGATACGACCAATGCTATCTCTCAGGTTGCCTTCACCGCCACTCATATCAATCTTTTGAAAACGGTTACCACGGAAGGCATTGAAATCGTCGGCCTCGATGTTGGTTAAAGGACGATAAACGTCGGCAACCCACTCGCTCACGTTACCACTCATGTTATAGATACCGAAGCCGTTCGGGAAAAATGCTGTTACTTCTGCAGGAATAGCCGAACGGTCGTTCAAACCACCCGCAACACCCATGTTATCACCGCTACCGCGTTTGAAGTTCGCGAGGAAACTACCCTGCCATGATCCACGGCGGGTTGCACGGAGGTTGTCGTAACCGTCGTTTTTCCAGGCATATATTTGCTTGTTGGCGATTAACTCCTCTCCACGTTTTTTCTCGCCGGTACGTACCTGTGGATTTTCGCTGATATAACCCAATGCTGCATATTCCCATTCTGCTTCAGTAGGCAGACGATAACCTGGCAACAGGATTCCATCGTCAAATCTTACGTTTGTGCGGGGACGGCCCTGGGCATCCTTCAAAGCATTCTTTTTCGGTTTGCCGGGCATACCTGCATATTCGCCCATCAGATAGGCTTTGGTGTTGAAGTTGTCCTGACCACCACCACCTAGCTCGGTTTTGATGACGTTTTTGTTCTGGTACCCTTCTTTGATCAATTCGTTCTGGTTAACCCTGTCGGTACGCCAGATACAAAAGTCGTGTGCCTGCTTCCAGGTTACACCTACAACCGGGTAAAAGTTGTAAGACGGATGCCGGAAGTAATACTCCACATAAGGTTCGTTGTAAGCAAGCTCGCTGCGCCATACCAGCGTATCGGGCTTTGCGCCTTCAAGTACCTGTGCATATTGCGGATCGGAGAACACGTTCTCAATCCAGTTGATGTATTCACGATAGTGAACGTTTGCGACCTCGGTTTTGTCCATAAAAAACGAGTTCACCGTTACACGGCGTGGAATGTTGTTCCAATCACCCATGATGTCTTCGGTTGTAGCCCCCATGGTGAAAGTACCACCTTGTATGAAAACCAGGCCCGGGCCCGTTTTCATATCCTTAGCCTTTGCCACGTTGTAACCACCCATGTTTTTGTCATTGTAGTTCCAACCAGTCATTTCCGACTTTTGTGGCTTCTTCTTAAAAATACCACCGTTTTTACAAGAAGCCATTAGTGCAATGACTCCCAGCAGCAAAGTGAAATTTTTTAATCCCAGTACTTTTTGCATTTGACAGAATTTATCCTAGAATGAACGGGAAAATAGCCCAAATATTGTGTTCTCCCGCGGTTAAGACTGCGAATATAGCTGAATCAGCGAAATATAATTTCAATGCCCAAACGCGTGGGGTGTTATTGAAAACTTAATATTGTTGCCAGATTCTGGACCCGCATTGGCTGCACAGTCACAACCGATTGTGGCTGAAAAGTTAGTCGTGCTAAAAGAAGCCAAACCTTACTTTTGCGATAAACCTACCCTCTTGAACATAGAACAGCTCTACAGTTTGTACATTCAGTTTCCGTCTGTACAAACCGATTCCCGGAAGGTTTCAAATGGAGACCTTTTTTTCGCCTTAAGCGGTCCAAATTTCAATGGCAACCAGTTTGCGCAACAGGCCATCGAAAAAGGAGCTGCTTATGCTATTGTGGATGAGGACCCCGGTTTCACCGACAAGCGGGTCATAAGGGTGGCGGATTCCCTGCAAACCCTGCAGGACCTGTCGAAACACCACCGCATGCAGTTTGATATTCCATTTATTGCCATTACCGGCAGCAATGGCAAAACCACCACAAAAGAGCTTGTAAGCAACGTGTTGTCGGAGGCTTTTATCACCTACACGACAGTTGGCAATTTGAACAACCACATCGGCATACCCCTTACTTTACTGCGGGTTCACTCCGATGCACAGATGGCCGTAGTGGAGATGGGCGCAAATCACCTTTACGAGATAGCAGGCTATTGTAAATACGTTATGCCTACGCATGGAGTCATCACCAACTGTGGTAAGGCGCACCTCGAAGGATTCGGCAGTGCCGAAGGTGTACGAAAAGGCAAAGGGGAATTATTCGACTTCCTGAGAGAACATGGGGGAACCGCAATTATTTATAACGATTATGACTACCTGCGCGAGATGGGGAAAGGCATCGAAACCGTTTTTACGTATGGATCAGGTGATGCGGGGGTCACGGGACGGGTCACCTCAAACCGCCCTTTTTTAAGTGTGGCCACTTCGGTAACTGACGCGTTGGAGATTAATACCAGGCTGGTAGGCGATTACAACTTTCCGAACGTTCTGTGTGCGGTTGCAATCGGCAGCTTTTTCAACGTACCCGGCAATAAAATAAAAGAGGCAATCGAAAATTACACGCCTACGAACAGCCGTTCGCAACTGCTTGAAATCGGCACAAATAAGTTCATCCTCGATGCCTATAATGCTAATCCCACGAGCGTGAAAGCCGCCATTGAGAACTTTGCCACGATACCGGGCGATAATAAAGTAGTTATGCTCGGGGCCATGATGGAACTTGGTGAGGAAAGCGTAAATGAGCATCAAAAGATCGTGGATCTGCTGGTGAGCATTAATCCGGGAACGGTTGTACTTGTTGGTGGTGATTTCAGCCGTGTAGCTCATCCATTCCGGTACTTCGAAAGTGCCAACCTTGCCAGAACCTGGTACCAGGAGCAGGTTTTTGAAAACACGTACTTTTTGGTGAAAGGCAGCCGTAGTATGCAGATGGAGAAAATTCTTCAGTAACCCGGATGGTACGTTCTGTCAGCTTTAGTTTACAGGTATGGAAATTGTGCTGATTACGGTAAATACCTATATATGTCTACTGTTCCAACAAAAGAAACACTCGGCGATATTATAAAGGGTGAAACTCCGGTTTTGGTTGACTTCTACGCAGAATGGTGCGGCCCCTGTAAAATGATGAAGCCGGTTTTAGAAGAATTGCGACAAAAGATGGGCGACAAAGTAAGAATTTTAAAGATCGACATCGATCGCAACCAGGCGATTTCCAATTCATTACAAATTTCAGGTGTGCCCACCCTGATCTTATACAAAAAAGGACAAC
>JASLBT010000468.1 GCA_030146445.1 Segetibacter sp.
TGCAAGAGCAATCAATTCATCGCCGGTTTGCCCATTAATTGCGTAGCAGCCAATGTTGTACATGTTCGAATTATTCTTTTGTAACAATTCATTGCGAACTCCACGGGCGGCAACAAAATCGCCCTTCAATGCGTCGAGATAAAGTGAGTCATTGATTTTTGTGTCGCCACACGGATAGGCAAACGTCCGCTCCTTTTTACCATCTACAGCCTGCAGCAGGGTGTTGGTCATCCTGATCTCGTCCCTCACCCGGCGGAGCGAATAGTTGGCCAGGTTGTAATCGGCCGAAACAAAACTTCTCCCCGGCAGGTTGCCATTACAAGGATGAAAAAGCGTGTGGTTAGCAAGCTCATGTTTATTTGCCGCAACTTTCTTCCATTCCGGTAACCTCCTTGTGAATGCAGGCGAAGAGCCAATCAGGAAAAAAGTGCCTTTAAGTTTAAGTGAGTCCAGCGCAGGTACAACATGGTCGAGGTGGACGTTCAAAGCATCATCATAGGTTAGGACTACGGCACTTTTTTTTCCATTCCAATCCTGACCGGAGGTGTAAAGCGATAACAGGCTTACCAAAACTGCAAGTGTTAACTTCATTGTGGCTGATTTAATCTTGTAATTTACTGATCTCGTGATACTTTACTGCGCTTAATCGTATGCCAACGCATTGTTCACAAATACATTAAATATAAGCATTAGATCTACACTAGTTGGGTTGCACCAGGCTTTTCCCAAACAGAAAAAAGTTTTACTTGCCGCAAAGCAAAGGTTAATCGTCGAACACGACATTCCCGGTAGTGAGATTTTACCACTGGTATTTGTTTGTGTACATAACCTAAGCGGGTTGCATTGGCTTAACGTGATTTATCAATCAAACGTTTATAGCATCGCCGGCAGCTAAGCTGCAGCTCCAATCGCGTGAGGCAGTTTACTTTAGACACTCTTTATTCCATTGGCATTACGCCGAATTTTAATGTTAACGGGTTGCTGATTGCAACAATACATATTACAAAGCTGCCAACATAGGTTGTAAGTTTCGGTGTTATCCGGGGATCAGGGTCGTTGATATCCGGGCTACGATTCCGTGATTGAACATAAACCACTTAGCGGCATCATATTACCTGCAAATTTATATGTCAGCTATGCAACTCCAATAAACACAACCTTCATCATAGCTTCATGGGATTAATTAGGTGCTTGAGTCTACAATAACACAAACAATTAATTACGTTTAGCTACGTTAATATGTGCAGTAAATTTCAAAAATATCGGGAATGTATACCTGGTTGAAAATTTTTCCGGAGAGAAATACTTTTGTGAGGAGCAGCACTTAAAAGTTTCGAAGACCTTTACCTAAATTCAAGAAAAAATTAATCATAAATACCACCAGGAAATTAAACCAATAAGAACAATAAATTAGTTTTGCGAAATGCCTTACTCCCCTACCTACCCAGTAGATTTAATTGATCATATTCTTGAGGGTGCTTCATTAGAAGAACTCGATCAAATTTGTGGTATCATAAAAATGGAAGCAAAGCTTTACAAGGAGGATGATCTCGAAGAGATCCTGACGACCATTTTCCAGAAAAAGATTTTTCTTACCTTCTGTGCAAATTGAGCTGCAGGGTTCATGAGTCAGCATTAATATCATGATTCGGAATTAATATTTAATACCCTGATTACCCGAAGTCTAACAAACTTGATCAGACACAAGCGCGCTGCAACCGGCCGCATCTGATCGGTCTACATCAATTCTTTACGCTTCTTCAATACGGTACTAATGGCTACCGCTTCCCGGTGTCAACAGTAAGCCGGAACACCTCATTCCCTATCCACCGCACCCCCAGGATAACTTCAATAAGTACCGTTCGTTTAAAATTCAACGTTAGAACATATTCTTTTTAGCCAGGCTGTACCCAAACGATACGCTTATGAGTCGGAGGGTTACCCTTAGCTTAACGTTACGCCGAATTGGATGAACAAACGTCGCAGCCTGCCAAAACGTTGCACCAATTGCCATATAAACATTGGGCGGCTCAAAACAGGTATACCGGCCTTTCCGGATAACTTAGTACTACCATCATGAATTTTAGGCCTGTAGAACTTACGTTGGCAAAAAGAACAGCTATGTAAAGAAGTCCACAAACAATTTCCGCGGTTCTTAGCGGCTTGTGGTCGCCGCTTTTCGGACGAAAAATATTGCCTGGCTGCTTCGCAGGTTATACTTGCTTGTGCCTTAGTTTGTTACGGTGTCCAATGAACAAGTCTCAGCTTTCTTAATCACTATATGTGCTGAATTTATCACCTTTTTCTGCGCCCCGTTGCGATACATTACTATGGTTTAATAACCGTAGTACCTTGGCAAACTTTTGGTTAATTCTTTATTAACACTTCCGGGTTGTGTTTTAGCACCACCTGGAAAGGCTATGCGCCTTAATAATTGTACTCTTTTCACCTTAAAAGTGCTGTATGAAAAAACTTTTTTTACTCCTTATTTTACTTACGGGCGTCTTGGTTGGTTTAGCGCAGTCAAGGCAGATCACTGGCACCGTTACCGATAAAAGCACGGGCGAACCGCTTCGCGATGTGTCGGTGACCGTACGGGGAACAAACGTCGGAACAAGAACAGATTCGACTGGTCGATTTAGTCTCGGTGTATCTGGCACCGGTAGTGTTCAACTTGAAGTGAGCCTGATCAGTTACGGAACACAACTCCTTTCGGCAACCGGTAATTCACCGCTTGGGATTACCATGGATAAGCAAGGAAAGGCTCTTGACGAAGTGGTTGTAATTGGTTATGGAGCGGTAAGAAGACGCGACCTGACCGGGGCGGTGACCTCCATTAAAAGCGATGAGATCAGACGGGTACCCGCACAAAACCCTTTGGAGTCCATACAAGGCAAAATTGCCGGTGCAGATATTACCCGTGGAAGCGGTTCTGCCTCTTCAGGCGTAAGTATCCGGATACGCGGCAATAGATCCATTGCCGGCAGTAATGAACCCCTCTATATAGTAGATGGTGTGCAAACGGGAAACATCTCCAACATCAACCCTAATGATATCGAGTCGATGGAGTTTCTCAAAGACGCCTCTTCAACTGCCATTTATGGTTGGCAAGGTGCAAACGGAATTGTAATCATCACTACCAAAAAAGGCGCCTCCGGAAGACCTAAAGTTTCCTTCAACTCCTATTATGGCACCTCGCAGGTAACCAGGTACCCGTCGGTATTAGACGGTCCGGGCTATGTTGCTCTAAAGCGAGAGGCACACCGTACAACCGGGAGATGGAACAGCCCCGCGGATGATGCATTGATCTTTAACACGCTGGAACTAAACGCCATCCAAAACAACCATTTTATAAACTACCAGGATTTGTTATTGAAAAATGGTCATCAACAGGATTACCAGGTTGGTGTAAGTGCCGGTACCGACAAAACAAAGGTTTACCTGTCGCTCGACTATTTCAACGAGGCTGGCGTTTTGCGAATGGATTGGGTGAGCCGCTATATCATCAGGGCGAATGTTGACCAAACATTTAACAACTGGATCAAGGCGGGAATTCAAAGCCAGGTCACCTATCGCGACCAAAGTGTTAGAAGAGATCCGTTGAACCAGGCCAATAAAGTAAGTCCGTTGGGCCAGGTGTACGATTCAGCGGGCAATTTCATTCAGTACCCACTATCTGGAGCATTTGTAAATCCCCTGGCTGATGAACAGCCGAACGTATATTTAAATTCAGGAAAGGGCACCAACGTAGTTGCAAATGTGTACCTCGAACTAAAGCCGGTGACCGGGCTTACTTTCCGTACCAACCTGGGCACCAACCTTGGCTACTCCAGAACGGGAGTATTCCAGGCTACGACATCAATCGACCGGAATGGCGCTCCCAATTTAGCCACTTATTCATCTTCTAACAGCCGTTTTTTGAACTGGGATAATGTACTCACCTACCAGAAGACATTAACGGATCATTCCTTTACCGTTACTGCCCTAACCAGTTACATACACAGTTTATCAGATGAAGTTTCTGCACAGGGGCAGTCGCAACTGATACCTGCACAGCTTTTTTATTCACTTGGTAACGCACCCACAAACCCGGCGATCAGCAGCGAATACGAGAAATGGAACGTCCTGTCATTTGCAGGCAGGATCAACTACAGCTACAAGGGAAAATACCTGGTTACCCTGACGAACCGGGTGGACGGCGCTTCCCGGCTTTCTGCAGGTAACAAATGGGCCTCATTTCCATCAGCAGCGGTCGCCTGGCGTATACTTGACGAGAAGTTCATGCAAAATGCAAACCTGTTGAGCGACCTGAAGTTGCGTCTGAGCTATGGCGTTGCCGGCAATTCTGCCATCCCACCATATGGCACGCAAAGTTCACTTACAAGAGTAGCATTTGCTTATGGAGAAACGGGGGCACAGGGTTTTACTTTTTCTCCGCGCATTGGCAACCCCGGGCTTGGTTGGGAACTGTCATCAACAACGAATGTAGGTCTCGACGTTGCGATCTTGAAGAACCGGCTCAGTGCAGCAATTGATGTATATGATACGCGCACCCGCGACCTCCTGCTTCCGAGAGGACTGCCACCTTCAACCGGTGCGCTGCAGGTGTACCAGAACATTGGTAGAACCAGGAACCGCGGTGTTGAAGTAAGTATCAACTCAACCAATATCAGGAGGCCTGACTTTTCATGGAACACTACCGCCACGTTTACCACCAATAGGGAAGAAATTCTTTCTCTCGTTTCCGAAGGCGTGAACGATATCGGAAATGGTTGGTTCATAGGACATCCGATACAAGTCTTTTACAACTACGAAAAATTAGGCATCTGGCAAACCAGTGAGGCTGCAGACGCTGCTGCGTTTGGGCAAAAACCCGGGGATATCAAAGTACGTGACCTCAATGGCGACAAAAAAATCGACGCAACAAACGACCGACGCGTGCTTGCCGGAAATAATCGTCCTAAATGGTTTGGGGGACTCAGCAACACCGTCAGCTACAAAGGGTTCGACTTGAACGTATACCTGTTTGCGCGTTGGGGACAGATCATCAATCCTGATTTTTTAAGGCGGTATAGCCCCCAGGCAATTGAAAATTCAGGGACGATAATAAACTACTGGACCCCGGAATCTCCGTCCAATGATTATCCGCGTCCGAACGCCAATGTGTCCCTGGCATCGATGCTTTATACAAGCACCATTGGCTACGTGGAAGGTTCGTATATAAGGCTCAGGAACGTATCCCTTGGTTACTCATTTCCAAAGTTCAATAACTCCTTTATTGATAACCTGAGGGTATATGTAACTGCTACCAACCTTTTTACTTACACCAAAAGTCCACGCCTGAAACAGTACGATCCCGAGCGCGGAGGAGGTGAAAGTTTTCCGATGACAAGAAATGTCGTATTCGGCGTAAACCTTGGCCTTTAATTATCAAATTGAAAAGTTTCCATATGAAAATCAATACATCAATAATAACGGCTTGCTGTATGTTATTCCTAACAGCAATTTCGTGTAAGAAAACTTTAGAAGAATATAATCCGAGTGGTGTTACCGCCGAAGCTGTATTTACGACCCCGCAGGGCTTTGAGTCGCTGGTTAACGCTGCCTACTCGTATCAACGATGGTGGTACGGCAAAGAGGAAGGAATCAGCGTTTCAGAGATGGGCACCGACATCTGGATGAGTGGCGCCGGCGACGTATATCCGGATCTGAGCCAGTACGTTAATCTCCAGGGTACGAACGGCGCACTTACTACCTTATGGAGAAATCTTTATGCCGCCATCAACCTGTGTAATGCAGGAATCAACGGCATCGGTAATGCAAAACTTGCACCCGCCCTGCAGCCGCAAAGGGAAGCGGAACTCCGATTCTTAAGAGCTTTCTATTATTGGCACATTGTAGAAACCTGGGGTGGAGTTCATTTCACGACAACACAAACAGAAGGAATTATTTCAACCGCAAACAGAACACCTGTAGATACGTTTTATGCGCAAATTTTCAGGGACCTCAACTTTGCAGTAAATAACCTGCAAATTACCACAACGAACCAGGGCAGGGTTACAAGGCCGGCAGCAATGTCGTTTTTGGCCCGTATTTATCTGACCCGCGGAATGAACGAGGAAGCTGCCGCAATGGCCAGGGCCGTGATTAACGGTGGTTATGGTTATACCCTGGAGCCGAACTATGCAAACCTGTGGAGGATGAATAACAACCAGAACCGGGAGGTAGTGTATGCAGTAAACTATTCGGCCAACCTAAGTTTCAATGACATTTCCAATTCGGCACTAAATCCGCTAGGACACAACCGTGGCAGTAATAGTTCGCACCTGCTGTTTATCATGCGATACGACGATCAGCCGGGCGTCATACGTTCAATTGAATATGGAAGGCCATTCAACCGGTACATGCCAACCTTATCGCTGTTAGACCTGTATGACGAAACGATTGATTCACGTTATGAGGGTTCGTTCCAGGAGGTTTGGCGGGCAAATAGTAGCACGCGTCCGGCGGGTATGAATATCGGGGATACTGCGGTATACGCCACCAAACGCCTTGTTGGTGAATCAAGCAATTATAAGGTTTATGATCGTAACCAGGTATACAATCCTGATGGCACCGTTAAAGACAACATGCATTACGTCACCCTATCTAAATTTATGGATCCATCGCGGGCGAGTATCAATGAGGCCCAGAGTGCGAGGGATGTTTTTGTGATCCGGTTTGCTGAATTGTACCTGATTGCAGCTGAGGCACATTTTAATTTGGGGCGTTCCGATTCCGCCGCTTATTACCTCAACTTTGTTCGGACCAGGGCCGCAAAGCCGGGCCAGGCAGCCGCAATGCAGGTAACTCCTGCCCAGCTTAGCCTTGACTTTATCCTCGACGAAAGAGCCAGGGAGTTTGCGGGAGAGCAGATACGTTGGTTCGACCTAAAAAGAACAGGAAAGCTGGTGGAGCGTGTTAAAAACCTTAATCCGAGCGTTGCACCCAACATACAGCCGTTCCATGTTGTTCGACCTATTCCCCGCGCACAGTTGGATGCTGTAACAAACCGCGACGAATTTCAACAGAATAGTGGTTACCAGTAAGGATGAGGCAATTCCATGCTGATGCAATCAAAATCACCTGAGGTTTTTTACATCGTGAAAACCATCCGGCTTCAGAAATTGAAAATAGGTGTAAATAAGCCACGATGACAGCTACCTCTAAATAACACCGGTAAGGCTACGATCTACAAACGCCACGCATTCTGCGGGGCGTTTGTACTTTCGGGCCGTTCCAAAATAATCAGGAACCAAACGCTTATATGTAATTAGTCGCGGACAGGAACTCGGTAATCCTACAAATAAAGCACTCATAGCGAATTGATATACGCGCAAAGACA